>JAOACP010000016.1 GCA_026417795.1 Thermanaerothrix sp. | reverse complement strand
GTGCGGGGAGGCGGCGAACTCGGGATGGGAGTTCTTCCCCGCCATGCGGCTGGTTTCGTCGGTGCTGGACCTCGACATGGAGGCCCTCATGACCCGACGCCCCAGGGGACTGGACCAATGGCGGGATTTCGTAAGGTCCCAGCACGGCGAGGAGTGGGAGCGCAAGCTCCTTAAGCTGGCGGAGTTCGGCCAGCTGTTGCTGAAGGGGGCAACCCCGAAGAGGCTCCTTGAGGAGGCCCTTGGGGTGATGAAGCTGGCGGACCCGGAGCGGATCTCCAGGGCCGTAGGGGACCGGCATGACCTGGACTGGACCGTGAGGGGAGTCACCTCCGCCATAGAGGAGATGGAGAAGAAGCTCTTCTCCCTTTCGGAGGAGGTAGAAAACCTGGGGCCCGCGTTCCAGGAACCACTTAAGCTCCGGGACGCCATGGGGTTTCTTAAGGCGTGGGGGAACTCGTCCTACACCGCCCAGGACCAGCCCTTGGAGGGGGCGGTTCGGATATACCGGGACGCCCCGCCGGTGCTGGCGGAACACGGGCTCTTCGTGCTGTGCGGGACGGACCAGTCCCGCTGGCCCGGGAAGCTCAACGAGTCCCCCCTCATGGACGAAGCCTCCAGGCACAGGGTCAACAACTCATTCCTTGAGCGGTCGGACCTTACCCCCACCCACCTGGTGGACCTACACGAAAGGCGCAAGGCCAGGGAGGCCCTGTTCATCCGCATGGCCCTGGCGGGCAGGGAGGCCTTCGTCATGACCCAGGGGGCGGAGGACCGGGACGGAAGGCCTTCCTCCCCCACCCCCTTCGAAAAGTCCCTCCTGTCCATGGGGGCTAAGGTGGAGGAGCTTAACGGGTCCCCGTCGCTGTTCCACTCCGAAAGCTTCGTACGGGGCGTAGAGTTCCCCGCAAGGGCGGCGGACGATGCCTCAAGGGCTCTTGGCGGGCCCTACAAGGTCAATGTGTCCATTAAGAACCTGGAAGCTAAGCCCAGCCTGCCGTTGAGCGGCATTGACTCCTTCGTCAAATGCCCATTCCGGTTCGCCTGCGAGCGGATCTTGAAGCTCCGGGCGCCGGAGGTGGACCCGGTTCCCCATTACCTCATGGGCAGCCTGGCCCACGAGGCCATGGAGATCGCCGTCACAAACCCCGGCATATCCCACGAGGACCTGATGCGGGAGGTGCTAAAACTTCCCTCCGCGGGGCCCATCCTTGAGCCAGGCAGGGAGAGGTACCAGATGGAGCTGGACCAGATGATATGCCGGGGCGTATCCTGGCTTCGGGAGCGGAGGTCAGAGCTTGAAGCCAAGGGGTTAAGACTCGCGGCCACTCTCACGGAGGTGCCGCTGCCAAAGGTGGAGATGGAGAACTACACGGGCACCGGCCGGGCGGACCTGGTGGACGTGATAGAAGGTCCCGAGGGCAGGGGGTACGTGATACTGGACTTCAAGACCGGCGGCACCCACCGGTACGAGGACTCGCTGCAGCTGGCGGCGTACGCCAGGGCCCTTAAGGGCGGCCCCCTGGAGGAGCCCTCGGCGCTGCGGGGGGCGGAGCTGTGGGGCTTCGGGTTCGTGTCGCTGCGGGACATGCTGGGTAGGTCCCGCTGGGAGATATGGGGATCCCGGGAGGCCCCCGTCAAGTTCAATAAATCAAACCGCATAGGCGTCATGTGGACCTCCGGCGGGAGCCGCTTCGACGCAGGCGGCGTGGCCCAAGCCTACGGGCTGTACCAACCCAAGGGCTCCAACAAGGGAAAGTCCGGCCAGGATGAGGACGGGACTGGAGATGGGAACTCCGCGGAGGACGTGATCTTAAGGGCCTCAAAGGCACTGGAGGATCTCGACAGGGCCCTTGGGACCGGGGAGTTCAGGGCCAACCACACGGACGATAACGTAAGGAAACATGTCTGCCCCACCTGTCCCTACGGGGGCGTCTGCCGCAGGCTGGAGGCGTGGGACTTTGAGGAGGAGGAAGACGAGGGGGGTGAGTGGGATGACCAATAGGGAGGCCATGGAGGGGATCTTAAGCTCCCGCTACTCGCCCAACCAGCGGCGGGCCATAACCTCCGACTCAAAGATAACCGCCGTCAAGGCCGGGGCGGGGACCGGCAAGACCCATACCCTGAGCGGAAGGGTGGCGTACCTGCTGGCAAGCCAAGAGGACCTTTCGCTGGACCAGCTGGCGGTTCTCACCTTCACCGAGAAGGCGGCCCAGGAGATGCGGGAGCGGATAGAGCACATCTTAAGGGTCTGGGGGGAGGAGCTTAAGGACCCGCGCCTTGTGGAGATGTCCAACCGCGTCGGGGAGGCATACATATCCACCATACACTCCTTCGCGCTTCGGCTGATCCGGGAGTCCTCCATGGAGCTGGGGATACCCCTCAACCCCTCCATCCTTTCGCCCTTCCACGTCGATGAGTTCCGCCGGGAGCTGGCCATGGCCCTGGAGGGGCCCGACGCTAAGTGGTTCGTCCGCCGCCTTGGGGGCGATGCGGCAGATCCGTGGGTCCTAAGGGCCAAGGATCTCTTCGAGGCCCATGCGGAAAAGGTCCGGGAGCTGGTGAACCGGGTGGGGGCCCAGCAGCTGGCGGACATGGCGGTGAGCGCCGCCGACAAGCTTGCGAAAACCGAGGGCTTCTCGCCGGAAAGCCTTTGGAGCTTCACCGGCCGGGAGGGGTGGCTTGATGAGCTCTTAAGCAAGATGGCCGCCTCCATGGGCCGGTGGCTTGAGATGGCCTCAAGCCTGGCGGTGGAGCTTCTAGCCGCGGACCCCAAGGAGCCGGAACGCGTGCCGGTTCCCGACGCATCGGACATCGATGGGATGCTGGACTTAATCGGCAAGTTCATAGAAAAATTCAACAACACGAGGAGCAAGCGGAAGGACGCCCTTGACGAACTGCTTAAGTCATTGGATCTTCAATGGCTTAACCCCAAGGAACCGTCGGTCAGCGAGGTCCGCAATGCGGTTAAAAAGTCATCGGCCCCCCTGCTTGGCGTAAAGAAGCTGCTGGAGGGGCAAAGGGCGGGGAATGCCCCCGCCGAAGGGGAGCTGCTGGGGCTGTGCAACCGGGTGTGCGCCGTGGGGTGGGAGGCATGGAACCGCCGCAGGCTATCTTCGGGGCAGCTGTCCTTTCAGGACCTCATAGACCTGGCGGGGGAAGCGGTGAGGCGGGAGCCCCTCAAGAGCCGTTTCAGGCACGTGCTTGTGGACGAGTTCCAGGACACCGACTGGCTTCAGTTCGAGCTGGTGAAGTCCTTCGCGGAGGGCGGGGCCTCGGTGTTCGTGGTGGGGGACCTCAAGCAGTCCATATACCGCTTCCGGGACACGGACCTTGGGCTGTTCCAGCGGCTCATATCGGAGGCACGTCCCCTGGGAGGCGTGGTGAGCCTCACGGAGTCCCGGCGGAGCTCCCCGGAGGTCATAGGGGCGGTGAACCGGATCTTCTCCCACGCCTTCGGGGGCTCAATCGGCACCGGCATAGAGGAGGGGTATGAGCCCCTTACGCATCCGGAGCACCTAGATCAAATCCCCTCAAGGGTCCTCATAGCGCCGGAGGAGGAACCGGAAGGGAAGAAGGAGAAACAGGAGGAGCATGTGCTTAAGGCAAGCCGCATCCTTGGGATGGAGTTCCTGCGGATGATGGACCAGGGCTTTGAGGTATTGGACGGCGGCATCTTAAGGAGGTGCCGCTGGGAGGACTTCGCGGTGCTGGTGGCGGCCAGGACCCAGTACCCCAGGGTGAGCGGGGCCTTTCAGGAGCTTGGGATCCCCCACGTGATGCACAGTTCCAAGGATTACGGGAACCGTTTCGAGATCCGGGACCTCACGGCCCTCTTGGCCGCCATAGGGGGCGACCGGTCTGACCTCACGCTGCTTTCGGCGGCGGGGTCCCCCTTCCTGGGCCGGTTCGTAAAGAACCCGATCCGGACCGACAGCGTTGAAGCCGCCCTCGAGACAGCGCGCCTTGGGATATCCAAGATGGCGGACATGGCCAAGGCCGCCGGGGCCTGGGCGGTGGTGG
The DNA here is from genome assembly GCA_026417795.1 of Thermanaerothrix sp. Lineage (NCBI taxonomy): Bacteria > Bacillati > Chloroflexota > Anaerolineae > Anaerolineales > Anaerolineaceae > Thermanaerothrix > Thermanaerothrix sp. The sequence continues at coordinate 39,655 of JAOACP010000016.1, read as the reverse complement.
ACCACATACTGAAGGACCTAAGCTGGCTTGAGGAGGTGCGGCCCCAAGACCGGGAACGGGTGGCACTCAACCTCCGAAGGGCCAGGGAGATACTGCTGGACTACCACAGGACCATGGGGCACAGCCTCATAGGGGCGGCGGAGCACCTGAAGTCCGCTATGGTCGGCTCCTCCATCGAAGAGCCCAGCACGTCCAAGGCCGACGCGGTAAGCATAATGACCGTTCACGCCGCCAAGGGGCTTGAGTTCCCCATAACCGCCGTGATCCTATCCCCATCCCAACGCAAGAGGGAAAACCAGTCGAGGCTTCTCCTGTCCAAGCACCTGGGGGCGGTGCCCTCCAGCTCCCTCGTAAAGGAGCTCCACGGCGGCAAAGGGGTTTTATCCAAGGCCCACCAGCTGCTTGAGAAATCGGCCCAGGAGGAGGAGAGCCTCCGGGTCTTCTACGTGGCCTGCACCAGGGCAAAGGACCGGCTCATCCTGGCGTCCCCCTCAAAAAGGAGGGCAAACTCCTGGGCCCGGAACGCCATGGAGGCCCTGGAGCCCCTGGGGGAGGGGATCTACATAAGCCCCGCGGAGGGGCCCAAGGGGGCCGCCCAAGAGGAGGCACCCGCGCCCTGTCCCCTGGAGCTTCCCCCGAGGGAAGGGGCGATGCTGCAGATGTCCGCCACCTCCTACAGCCTCTTCCGGTTCTGCCCCGTGGCCTACAGGATAACCTTCAGGCAGGGGCTGGCGCCAAGATGGGACAAGGAGCTGGGGGACCTGGGGCCCGGCGGGTCAGACCTGGGGAGCCTGGCCCACTGGGTCATGAGGCGCTGGGACGGGAACCCCGATCGCCTTGTTGAGATAATGGAGGACACCGCCTCCATGCCCTCGGAGGTGCTAATGGCCCTCAGGAAGACCCGCTGGAAGGACGCGCTGTTGGAGTGGCTTCACGGCTTCGCCCTGTCGGACACCGGCGAGGAGTTCCGGAGCCTCCTGCGGCGGGGGGCCAAGCGGGAGGTCCCCTTCCGGGTGCCGGTTAAGGGGCGCTTCCGCATGGTGGGCTCCATGGACCTGTTCCTCCACGCCTCGGAGGGGCCCATAATAAGGGACTACAAGATAACCCACGAGGACAACCCAATCCAGGAGCTCTACCATGACCAGATGCGCTTCTACGGCCTGGCGGCGTGGCTCATCACCGGCCAGGAGCCGGACATGGCCCTCTGGCGCCTAAGGCCCTTGAACGGAAAGTACGAAAAAATAGCGGTGGAATCGGCAGACTGGGCTCAAATGGAATCCCAGCTCCTGGACATAGCCCGAAAGGCCTTGGGTCCATACGAACCCAAGACCCAGATGTGCGGCGTCTGCCGATGGGGGAAGAGTTGCGGCTATAAAAAAATCATAGGATAATGTAGGGAATATCAAGCATTCAGGGGGGTAGCCCGCTTGGACGCCGTTAGCCTGATGGCAGGATTCGAGGACTACATTTTCGTGATGGACCCGGAAGGACGGGTTTTGATGTCCTCCCCAAAGGCTTGGGCTTTGCTCAAGGGAAAGCAGCACGTAAAGGACGTCCTACCCCCGGTGTACTGGGGGAGGCTTAGGAACCTCATGGGCGCCGGCAAGCCCCCCTACCCCCCGATGGACATACCCCTGAAGAAGGGTCCCTCCGAGATACCCACCGAGGCCCTGCTGGGCAGGACCTCCGACGGGGAGAGGGACCTTTTCGTCCTCTCCTGCCGGGACATAAGCCGCATAAAGCGGGCGGAGGAGACGCTGGAGAGGAGCGAGGAGCGGTACCACACCATCTTCGACCACTCGCCCCTGGGCATAGTGCACATAGACCACGACGGGATAATAACCGACATGAACGATCACTTCCTGGAGATAATGGGCACCACCAGGGAGCGGCTCATTGGGATCAACGTGATAGACAACCTCAAGGACCCGTGGATGAAGAAGGCGATCCTGCAGGCACTGTCTGGGACCCCTGGCATGTACGAGGGCCGTTACACCCCCTTCTCCGGCAACAGGACCACCTGGATAAAGGCCCAGTTCCGGCCCATGACGTCCCTTAAGGGCACGTTCCTTGGGGTGGTGGGCGTGGTGGAGGACATATCGGAGAGGCGGGAGGCGGAGGAGCAGATACGGTTCCTCAACATGCACGATCCCCTAACGGGGCTTCTCAACCGCCGCTGTTTCGACGAGGAGCTCAAGCGGCTGGACAACCCGGAGCATATGCCACTTTGCCTCATAATGGGGGACGTCAACGGCCTTAAGCTGGCAAACGACGCCTTCGGCCACCCGGAAGGGGACCTGCTACTCACAACCATAGCCAAGATACTCCGGGAGAGCGGACGCCCCGGGGACCTCATATTCCGCTGGGGCGGGGACGAGTTCATACTCCTCCTTCCCAAGACCGGCGTGGAAAAGGCTGTGGACCGGATCAACCGGATCCATCACATGTGCTCCTCCTGGAAGGGGCAGGGGCTGGTCCGGCCCAGCATATCCCTGGGCTTCGGGGTGAAGGAGCACCCGGAGGAGGACTGGCGGGACGCCATGCTGAAGCCCGCCGAGGACCTCATGTACAAGATGAAGATGAAGGAGGGCCGAAGGGCGAGGCTCAGGATCCTGGCCCACCTGGAGGAGAAGCTGCACCGGGCCTTCGGGGGGCACATGGGGCTCCACATCAAGCGCCTTTCGGACCTATGCGAGATGCTGGACAGACAGCTTGGCATGGGGGAGGAGGACAGCAAGGCCCTCAAGCTCCTGTGCGCCTACCACGACATAGGCATAGTCTCCTCCAAGGACCTGATAAACCGGGAGCCCCCGGTGGACGAGGACGCATTGGAGACGGACCAGGACCACCCCATCACGGGATACCGGATAGCCAAGAGCATACCGGAGCTGTTGCCCGCGGCGGATCTCATACTGTCCCACCACGAGCGGTGGGACGGAAGCGGTTATCCCCAGCGCCTTAAGGGCGCCGACATCCCCCTGCCGGTCAGGGTGTTCCAGGTCCTTGACCGTTACGAGTCCCTGACAAACCCGGACGGCGGCGCCATGGAGGCCGGCGCAGCCTGGAGCCTCATGGCAAGGGACAAGGGCCGTCTTTTCGATCCGTCCCTCCTGGATGCCATCCGGGACCTGCTGCTTAGGTGCCAGGAGGAGCCCGTTAGGCTATAATGCTCCCACCTAGACCTTAAAGGGGGACTTCAACATGGCGTTTAACGGCGACAAGATAGAGGAACTGCTCGAGAGGCTCTACGAGGCCTCCGACGAAGAGGAGATACAGCGGGCGGCGAAGGCGCTGCTGAAGGAGGACCCATCAAACCCCGCTGCCAAGGTGGCCCTTTGGACCTTGAAGGACGAGGAAGAGGCCCTAAGAAGCATCGGGGACCTGCGGGAGGCCCTTGCGGAGACGGTGCGCCGCCTCGGCGGGGAGGAGCCCAAGGGGCTCTACGACGAGCGGACATTGGTTCAGACCTACGGGGAGGCGCTCATGCACCTGTCCTCCGCCTCCCACGCCCTGGGGAGGTTTGACGACGCCGAGGCCTACGCCAGGAAGCTCATGGAGTTCGATGCCGACGAGGAGATCTTCCCCGCTCGGCTCCTGCTCTACAGGGCCCTCCTGGACAAGAAGGACTTCTCCTCCATCCTTGAGACCTACGACCAGGACTCCCTAGACAGCCCGGCGGGGGCCCACGGAAGGGCCATAGCCCTGATCGAGAAGGACGCCCCGGAGGGGGAGATATGGGAGGCGGTGCTGGACGCCTTCTCCCTGTCCCCGGATCTGCCCTTCGTGATACTGGGGCTGGAGGCCCTGCCCGACGAGGACGAGGACGAGGACTTCCAATACGACCAGATATTCCACGAGGCCGCCTATCTGGAGGGGCCCTGGACCGAGTCCGACGACCGGCTCTTCTACCTGTACCTGCCAGCCCTGGTCATAGGCCGCCTCACCGGCCGGCTGGACGAGGACGAGACCGAGGAGCTCGATGAGATGCTGAACCACCTCCCCAAGGAGAAGTCGGACCTCATAAGGAATCTGCTGACCTACGGCGGCCCAAGGCCAGACGAACCATCGGAGCTCGACCAGTGGGCCATAGGGAAGCTCATGGAGATCCTGGGGGACTGAGGGGGATCCTGTCTTATACTCGAAAGGGGGGTCACATGGCCCCCCTTTTTGAGTTTTTTATAGTTTTTGGGCCCCAAGGCGCCAGCGGCCCCACAGACCGGGCGGCCCTTCATCCCACCGCGCCGGAGGCGAAGACCCGGTGCCCCACCTGGTGGAAGAGGTCGTAGAAGGTCTCATCCCTGGGGGCCCCCGCCAACGCCTCCAGGCTCAAGACCCAAAGGTCCAGGGGTTTAGAGGGCCCGCAGAGGGCCTCGCCAAAGGGCTCAAGGCGGCGGTGCAGCTCCAGGGCATGGCCCTCCTCCTGGGCGACCCAGGCCCACCAGGTGACGGAATCCTGCCCCTGACAGTCCAGGTCGAAGGAGCTTCCGAAGACCCGCCTACGGTCCCAAAGCCACCGGTGAGCATCCCCAAGCCTTGCAATGGACATCCGCAAATCCAGCTCATCCGCCATCACCATGAGCACCCGGTCCGCGTTTAAGACCCCCTCGTGGTCCTCCGGGTGCCTGGGTGAGCCCATGTAGCAGGAGAAGTCGTAGTCGAACAGGAGCAAAAGGTCAAGCTCAAGGACGCCATGGGCCGTCTTACCTGAAACGCGCCACCCAGTGAAGCGGGGTCCCTCAAACACCGCCTCCATAGGGGGGGCGAGGAATGACAGCTTCACCCCAGGATGGGTTCTCTTGTTGCCCCACCTCCCGGCGAAGGCCCCCTTAAAGGCCATCTCCAGCCGGTTGCGCCGAAGCCACAACGGGGGATCAGAAGGGGGAAGCCCCGGGGGGCTGTCCAGGAAACACTGATCCCGAAGGGTTTCGAACTCCCGAACCCCCGATTCGGTGAGCACAAAGCACCCATCCCGCTCCTCCACAAGGCCGCATTGTACCAGCTCCATGAGAAAAGAAGGGTCCTCCCCCGCCATCTCAACGGTGGAGAAATCCCACACCGGGTGGTTAAAGTCGAAAAGCAGCAGGACCGACTCCAAGGACACCGCACATCCCCCCTCCAGGGTTTAAGCCCAGCGCCCGTAGGGTTCAGCGCCCCTTAAAGGGGGCCGGCCCCCTTTAGTTTCCCGCCGACGGGTTGAGCCTGTCTCCTATGACCTCAACGTTCCGGCTCCAGTTCCCCTCCGGATAGGAACGCCTCACCTCCCCCTCCTTAAGCACCTTAGCTATCTCCACCGGGGAAGTCCCGTCTCCGTTGAGGGCCAGCAGCACCCGACCCTTCCTTGGGAATAGCACGTAGGTCCAGCCGTTGCCCCTGGCCTCCTGCCAAGTCATGGAGGCCCCGGCGGGGGAGCTCACCCGCACGCTGGCACCGGGGCCAACCGCCACCATGGCCATGTCAGCCCCCTTGAGGTAGCCCCGGAGGAAGGCCTTGGCGGCCTCCGAGCCCCTAAAGAGCTCCCCCAGGGCCAGGAGCCCCTGCCCCGACGCTTTGGCCCTTAAGCCCAGGGCCTCCCCCGCCTCCATGGCCCCCTTGGGCAGCATGGTAAGCGCAAAACCCAAGGACCGGTCATCGAACCGTCCCGCCAGGGAATATAGGAAGGCCCAGTCGGCGGGCAGGTCCGCCTCCTTGAGGTTCAGGCGGAACTGAACCGGCGTCAAGGCCCCTCCCACGTTCCGGGATACCAGGCCGCAGAGCACCGTTACGTCCCCGGAAACCGCGTCGGGAGGCAGCACCGCCCACCCTTCGGGATCCAGGGGATAGGACTTTCCGAGATGCTCCACGAAGCCCGTCAGGTTTATGGAGCCCCCTTGAAACTTCAAGGCCCCCTTGACGTCCAGGGATGGATGAAGCTGGTCCGCCACTTCAACCCTTACGAGCCGGGGGAGCCCCTTGATCGCCAGGGGCACCTCGATCCTCCTGGCCGCGGGGCGCATGCCGAGCTGGAAGGGGGCCTTGAAGGCCTCCGCGCCGGACCGCTCGGCTATCACCGCCTCCTCCAGCACCCCGTCTGGCACATCCCCCTCGTAGCAGTACCAAACCTCCAACGTCTCCCCCTTGGAGGCGGTTATCTCCAGGGCCTCACCCCTCACCCCCCTAGCCCCCAAGGTCCCAAGCCCAGAGGTGCAGTAGAGCACGTACTTCCCTTCCTCGGGGGCCACGAACACCAGCCGGTTGACCGCACCTGGAAGGGCCGGTATGGCGGGAAGATACCCCCGGAAGTCCCCGAAGGCCGCTCCGGGGAAGTAGAGAAACGCCAAGCCCCAGGCCCCAAGGGCCGCAAGCCTTATCCGCCTCATGACGATTGAACCAGAGGGAAACAACTCCATCAGTCCTCCTTAAGATCTAGTTTGTCAGCTTCAACTTAAGCTGTTCCGCCAGGTCAGAGGCGCCGGGGTACAGGGGATCCAGCGCCATCAGGGCCTCCAGCTTGGATCTTGCGAGGTCGATCCTGCCAAGCCCCATGGCGGCCCTTGCCCCCACCAGAAGAGCCCCCCGCTTGTCCCGGCTCACCCGCTGGGCCTCCTCCGCAAGGCGCAAGGCCCCCTCGAAATCCCCCCGGTTCAACATCCCCCGGGCCTCCGCAAGGGCCGAAGGGCTCTCCTGGGCTTTGCTGGAAGAGCCGGACAGGTCATTGGAGGCGCCAATGGCTACGTTGGCATTGGAAGGCGAAGCCGCCTCCCTATCCTGAAAAACCCCCTCCCCCTTCTTGGACGCGCCGTTGCCGTCCGTAGGGGAGGCGAATCGGACCACATCCCTCAAGGAGGGCACCCCAAGGCTCCTAAGGCGGCTGCCCACCGCGGTCACCGCCCCAAGGGCGAAGAACAGCCCCAAGAGCAGCGCCACGCTAATAGTCCTCATGTTCACCGGGATCCCGATCCCCAAGTGGGGGTGAAGGGCTTCGACTAAGGACATCATGTCCTGGAACCGCTCCTCCCGGTTCACCTCCAAGGCCTTTTCTATGGCCCTGAAGGCCCCCCTGGGCACCCCCTTGGGAACCTGGAGCCTTCGGCCCTTGAGGCGCTCCATGGGGTCCGGGGGCGGGAAGCCGGCCACGCACCGGTAAAGGGTGGCCCCCATGGCGTAGACGTCGGTCCAGGGCCCCTGGTCCGCTCCTCCTCGGTACTGCTCCTCCGGGGCGTACCCGGGCTTCAAGACCGCGGATACGCTGACGGTGCTCCGGAAGCTCCCCCGGGCGGCGCCGAAGTCTATCAGGGTGCAGCGGCCGTCGGGGGACACCAGGATGTTGTCGGGGCTCACGTCCCGGTGCAGGCACCCCTCCCGATGGACCCTGTGGAGGGCCTCCATCAGGGGAAGCAGCAGGTCCACCGCCTCTTCGAAGTCCATCTTCCCCCCACGCTCTTCCAGGTAGTCCTTCAGGGTCTTGCCCTCCACGTAGTTCATGACCATGTAGGCGGTTCCATTGGCCTTGAAGTAGTCCCGGACGGACACCACCCCGTCTATGCGGTCCAGCCTCGCAAGGGTCCTGGCCTCCTCCAGGAACCGCTCAAGCCCCTCCTCGAAGGTCTCCTCCTCGCCGGGGGGACAGTACACCGAACCGTCCGGGGCCCGGAAGGCGAGCCCCATGGGGAAGTACTCCTTCACCGCCAGCTTGAGCTCCAACACCCGGTCCCAGGCTATGTAGGTCATGCCGAAGCCCCCACGGCCCAAAAGGGTGCCCACCCGGTAACGGTCCATGAGCACCGAGCCGGAAGGAAGCCTTATGTCCATTCTATGGGCCACCTGCGAAGCACCCCCACTCTCAACGTCCTTCGGTCTCCGATTGGGTCTCACAGGGCCAGCACCACCACAGTTGCGTTGTCCTGCCCCTTGACCTGCTTGGACGACACCGCCCACAGGATGGCGGAGGCCGGGTCATCTCCGGTCATAAGCTCCGCCATCTCCGCGGGCGACAACGCCCGGTAGACCCCGTCGGACACCAACAGCACCGCGTCGCCTTCGTCAAGTTTAACCGGTTTATCGGGCCGGGAGACCTCCGACAGATCCTCTATGCCTATGAAGCTGGTTATGAAATCCCCCTGGGGCCCCAAAGCCCCTGGATCCCCCCCTAAGACCCGGACCGCCTCCGCCACCGTGTGGTCCCTTGAGAGCAGCTCCAGCCTGCCCTTTCGGTAGAGGTATACCCGGCTGTCCCCCACAGAGGCCCAGTCCAGAAGCCCCAGGGAGGAGTCCACGGCGGCCACCGAAAGGGTGGTGCCCGTAAGGCCCAGGATCCCAAGCCCCTTTGCCCAAATCTGAACTTCCTTCTGGGCCCGCATCACCGCCTGAAGAGGGCTTTCGCCGCTCCGAAGGGCCCCCATGGCGGCCTCCACCGCTATCCTGGAAGCCTCCGCCCCCATGAGCATGCCCCCCATGCCGTCCGCCACGGCCCCGTAAAGGTTGGGCCCCTCACCAAATCCGAAGGCATCCTCCTGGAATCTTCGAGCTCCCATGATCTGAGAGCCGGCGCACCTCAGGGACCATCACCACCGGACAAATACCTGGACATCTCCTCAAACGCCTCCTCCAAATCCCTCATGGCCCTTCCGTAATCGGCGAAATCGTACCTTTTAAGGGCCTCCCTGGAGTCCTCCAAGGCCAACCGGGCCCTCTTAAAGGCCCCCTGGACCCTCTTCAAGGCCTCCTGGGCGTTGGCAATGACCTCCTTCACCGCACCCCCTAGGGACTCAGGCGCCCTTTCGGGCTTCTCAACCAACGCCGCGGATCCGCCCCCCAAAAGGCGCCCCAAGGCCTCCTCCAGGGTCTCACCCCAAACCACCCGGCCCCCGGAGGAGAGCACCACCCGCTTAAGCTCCGGCAGCTCCCCCCGCTCCGCCTTGAGGTACAGGGGCTGAACGTAGAGGATCGACCTTCCCATGGGCAGCACCAACAGATCACCCCTTATCACGTCGGAGCCCCTCTGGCTCCACAGGGACAGTTGGGCGGATATCTCCGGGTTCTGGTCGATCAAAGCCTCCACCTGTGTGGGGCCGAAAACCAGGTTCCGCTTGGGGTACTTGTACACCACCAGCTCACCGTAATGGCTGCCGTCGCACCGGGCGGCCATCCACCCCACCAGGTTGTTCCTCCCCACGGGCATGAAGGGCACCATGAGGACGAACTCCTCTCCCGCCGGATCCCCCATGTCCATGGTCACGTAGTTGGGCCTTATGGGCCGCCGGGACTCAGGGGGAGATATCTGCCAAAGGTCCTCCCGGTTGTAGAAGGTGTTGGGGTCCCTCATGTGATAAAGCCGGAAGGCCCCGGCCTGCAAGGCGAAAAGGTCCTTCGGGTACCTCATGTGCCCCTTGAGGTCCTTCGGCATCTCCGAAAGGGGGCGGAAAAGGCCAGGGAAAATCCTCCGGTAGGGCCGCAACGCCGGGTCGTCGGCGCCGTAAAAACGGATCTGCCCGTCAAAGGCGTCCACCGTGACCTTCACGCTGTTCCGCACGTAGTTAAGCCTCACACCCCCACCCCCAAGGCTGGCCTCCATGGGCCTTGAGTATGGGAAGTGCCGGCTTACCACGTACCCGTCCAACATCCAAACCACCCTTCCCCCATGGATCACCGGGTACGGGTCCGAATCGTACACCAGAAAGGGGGCCACGCGGCTTGCCATGGCAATTATGTTCCTATTAAACATAATCTTGCTATCATCAGTCAAGGCCCTGGTGAAGAGTAGGTCCAGATCCATGAACCTAAGGGCGAAGGCGAGCCGCCTGACCCAGGAGCCCACACTAACCCCCCCGTTGCCGGAGTATGTGGTCCTCACGTTGGAGTCTCCGCTGGGATAGTCGAACTCCCGGACCTTGGTCTTTACCAGGGCATAGGGGTAATCCATCTCCCCGTAGTAAATGGCGGGGGTCTTGAGCTCCACCGGCCCCCCTGTGGGAGGGATGTCCTTGATCACCAGCTCCGGCATGCCGCCGGGGGCCACCTGGTTGACGTAGTTCATCACCAGACCGTAGCCATGGGTGAACTCCAGGTGGCGGTTGACCCATGTCTGGCTTTGGAGCTTCCGGTGATCCAGCTCCCGTACCGCCAGCATCACCTGCCGCAGCCTCCCGTCATCGGAGGGGTAACGGTCCACATCGGCGCCTAGAAACTCGTAGTAAGACCTTATCTCCTGTAGCTGTTTGTAGGCGGTGAGCAGGGGCTCGTAGTCCCAAAGCCTTATGTTCTTCATCTGGCGCTCCGAGAGGTCCTCCGGGGCAACCCTGGGGGCGGGATCCACCGGGACGGTCCTTACACCCTGCAGCCCATAGGCCTTGAGGGTCATGTCCACGTGGGCGGCTATGTAGGGCCTCTCCATCTGAAACTCGTTTGGGCGCACCACCAGCTGATGCACCACCCCGGGCAAAAACCCCCGGATGAACCAAAGCCCCGCCAAAAGGGCCAGCAGGGTCTTGGCAAGCTTCGCCGATAGCTTGATACGCCCCAGGGCCAGGGCGAAGGAAATGGCGGCCAGGACCGCACACTGCAGCAGCATGAGGGGCAGCTTCACCTTCGCGTCCGCGAAGGACGCGCCGTACACCACCCTGCCCGGCGCCCATACAAGGGACAGGGCCTCCAGCGCCACCGAGGCGGCCCAAAGCAAGAGCCCAAATGACGGCAGCCACCTAAGGGACAGCAGCCTCGAATAAAGGGAAGAAAGCCCCCCTTCAAGCCTCGCCGACGCCACCGCCGCTAGGACCGAAAAAACCCAAAGGCCCCAAAGCCACCTTAAAAGCCCCTCCAACGCCGGCATGGCGAACAAGTAAAACCCCGCGTCCAAACCGAACAGGGGGTCCTTGACCCCCAATGGAGCCATAAAGACCCCCGATAGGACCGTAAGCCACATGGACGAAAGCTGCAGCCCCTTGAACAGGGCCCCCAACAGCGCCCCCGCCCGAAGGGCCGGCGAAGCGGCCCCGCCCAGGGACCTCATAAGCACGGCCCCAGCGGCTAAAAAGCCCAGCAGGAACATCCCAGCCCTCGCCAGCACGCGCCTTACGAAGACCCCCTCAAGGCCTATGGACCTGAACCACCAAAGCTCCGTGAAAAACCACGGCATGACCAGCAGGAGCACAATAGCTCCGACCAGCCCAGCGGCTAACACCCATCCCATGGGGTTGATGGGCCCTGTGGGGCGGGATCTTAAGACCTCCTCCAGGGGATTCCACTGGTTGTCCCCATCGCCGGGGATCCACTCCCGCCTCTTGAACCCCCGGAAGGGGCCGAAATGAAAATGAAAGAAACTCAACCCATATGCACCTCCGTATGGATCAAAAATTCCGATTAAGATATGCTATTATAAGCCTAAAGTCCCAGGCCCAGAAGGTCCGACAATATTAGGGTATCTTTTAAGAGGGGGATTTGAGGTGTCCTACGAGCCGTTAAAGTATCTTCTGGAGGTTTACAAGGGAAACCAAGGGGTGGTGGATCCCGCGGCGGAGCTCAAGGCCATGGGGCCTGAGATGTCCTCTCTTGGGGCCTCGGAGGATCCACAGGACCGGAAGGCCTACAGGACCCTTTGGCAGCGGGCCTCAAGCCTTTACGTGGACCTCGCCTGGGGTATAGTGGAGGCCAAGATAGACGCCTCCAAGGAGCCACCCGAGAGGCTCTCCTTCTCCCCCGAGGAGAGGCTGGTAATAGACTTCGGCCACCTTGGGGAGGGGATAACCGAGGAGAACCCCCATTTCGCCCAGGAACTCGAGGCATCCTCCCGCCTGGACATATACCAGTACATGAGGATGACCGACTTCATCGCCGAGACCTACGCCCTTTTGTTTGACAGGCCCTACGAGGGCCCCCAGGGGGGGTGCAGCCTGGAGGAGAAGATCCGCCGGTTCGGGGAGGATCTGGCCGCCACGGAGAGCCGGCGCAGGATGGCGGTGTCCATGGTGCTGTGCCGCTGCAGCTTCGTCACCTGCGATGAGGTTCAGGATATCCTCTCGAACCTGGAGTCGTACCTTAGGATCCACACGGAGTTCCAGATGAGGACCCGCCGCATCAGGGAGGCCCAGGGCAGCGAGCTGGAGGGCTACATAGAGCAGAACAAGAGGTACGAGATAGCGGAGAGGGACCTCATGGGGTGCCTCAGCAGAGCGGAGAAGGAGCTGCCGGAGTTTGGGGAAGGGGAGCTTCAGAAGATCTTGGGGCTCCACGACAGGACCAAGTTCCTCGCCAACCTGGAGGTGCACTTAAGGAACGAGGAGCACCGCTGGGCCACCCGGGTGGAGATGTTCCGGCGCAAGTTCAAGGGCAAGGGGGTGCCGGCCCTCAAAGGGGAGCTCCGGGACGGCGTTAACCGCAAGAAGGAGTTCATGACGTTGGCGGCCCGGATAGGGCGCATGGACACATCGCCATTGAACACCGAAACCGGACGCCCCATAGGCTTCCAGCGGGCGGGGGAGATAATGATGGACCTCACCCCCCTGGATCCGGACCTATTAAGGGTTCCAAGGGTTCGAATGTACGGGATCCCCAAGGTCCTCTTAACCCCAGGCAGGGGGCTGGGGGTCTACGACTGGACCGACAACTCGCTCTTGATCCCCCAGTTCGCCCCATTCGGGGGGGAGCCCAAGAGCTTCTGCTACGCCCTGGCGGCTTTCAGGTGGGACAACGACGAGGACAGGACCCTCAAGGACTCCTACGCCCTGATAAAGGAGAACCGGGACAAGGGGATAAGGGCGCTGCAGGAGTCCTTCTCCCAGGACTACTTCATATGGATGACCAAGGAGCGCAAGGGCTACCGGGTGCTGCCCAAGGAAACCTCCAAATGGTTCCGTGTGCACTTCAAGAAGCCCGAGTAACCCAGCTAGGAGTTTGGGGCTTTACCTTTACGGCATCTAATCTCCCGCCGTGGTTTGGACCGGATGAACCGGCCACGGACACAGATAAGGGCCCTTGGCCTAAGCGGTTGTGGCTGTAATGGGGGCGTGGAGCCATTAAAATGGCGTTTGGAAAGATCCGCGATTGGAGGTGTTCCCATGGAGAGGTATCCGGTGGGCATGGTCCCTGGCCCGGTGCGTTGTCCCGAAGAGGTTTTGCGATGCTACGGGGAGGACGTAGGGAGCCCCGACCTGGAGGAGGATTTCGCTTCCCTTTACAGGCACTGCGCCTGCCGCATAGGCAGGCTGCTTAACGTAGGCGGCACCGTGGCCCTCCAGAGCGGGGAGGGCATGCTGGCCCTGTGGGGGGCGTTGAACAGCGTCATGGCTCCAGGGGACCGGTTGCTTGCGGTGTCCTCGGGGGTCTTCGGCAGCGGCTTCGCCCAGATGGGAAGGGCCCTGGGGCTTGAGGTGGAGCTGCTGGAGTTCCCCTTCAACTCCGTCCCGGACCCGGACAGGGTGCGGGACAGGGCGCTGAGATTTCGGCCCAAGATGATAACCGCGGTGCACTGCGAAACCCCCAGCGGCACCATATCCCCCCTTGAACCCCTTGGGGAGATAGCCCGGGAGGTGGACGCGCTGTTCTGCGCGGACTTCGTCTCCAGCGCCTTCGGAGCCTGGCTTGACGTGGACGGAAGCGGCATCGACATAGGCCTTTTGGGAAGCCAGAAGTGCCTGTCCCTGCCGCCGGACCTCTGCGTAACCACCGTGAGCCCAAGGGCCGCCAAGGCGATCCGACAGAGGAACTACCAGGGGTATGACGCGTTGCTTCCGTTCCTCTCCGCCCCGGAGGCGGGGAGCTTCCCCTACACCCACAACTGGCGGGCACTTAAGGCCCTTGGGGCCTCCCTGGAGCTCATCGAGGCGGAGGGGCTTGAGGAGGTCATATCAAGGCACCGCAGGTGCTCCGCCCTCTGCGTGGAGGGGCTTTTGGAGATGGGGTTGGAGATATTCCCGGAGCGCCGGGAGTACTGCTCCCCCACGGTCACCGCCGCAGTGGTGCCCGACGGCATAACCTGGCGGGAGATGGACCAGCGCCTTAGGGCCATGGGAGTGGTCTTAGGAGGCAGCTACGGCCCCTTGGCGGGGAAGGTCTTCAGGATAGGCCACATGGGCAACCAGGCCCGGGAGCACCTGGTGCGCCGGACGCTGGACGCCCTCGCGGAGGTCCTTTGCGGCCTTTGCGGGGGGAGGTGACGCAACCCCAACCCCATAGTGATGCGCCCTGGGGCTGGAACGCCCAGTTTCAGCCTCAGGGCGCTTTTAAACCCTACTCTCTAAGAGCAGCCTTAACCGTAAGGGACAGCACCACATCGGGGTCAATGGCCCTCATGACCCTCTGCTGGTCTGGGTCCACCTTAAGGGGCTCATAGTCGTCCACCGCCAAGGGGGATATAACGGACGTTAAGTTGGGTCCTTCATGGGAGCACTGTGCAGGGTCCTTTATGGCGAAGAGCCCAACGCAAGGAATCCCCGCCTCCCGTGCCATGTGCAGCGGACCCGTATCCCCTCCCACCGCACAGGAAGACATCTCCGAAAGGGCTATCAGGTCCATAAGGTCCAAACGATCCGCCAGGTTGATGACCCTTTGGGGGCCCACTGCCTCCTCTACGAGATTGGCCATTCGGGTCTCTTCCGGGCCGCTGCCGGTGAGAACCGCCGTCAATCCATGTGGCAGCTTAGACAGCATGAGGATCCAGTGATCCACCAGCCAGTTCTTGTAGGGCTTGCTGGTGCCCAGTATACACATCACCACCCTTCGATCCCCAAGGATCGAACGAAGGGCCTCTGACCGCTTGGGATCCCCGTAGAGCGACTTAGCAGGCCTCGTCTTTCCGCCCCACACTTCCCAAGCCTCCTCTTGGGAGGCATGGAACGCGAAACCGAATAGACGATGTCCGCCTATACGGAACGGTATGCGCGAGAGCAGCGACACAAGGGCGGTCCTGTCGTTGTCTTGGCAGCTGAAAAGCCATCGGAATTTCATGCCCTTTATCCGGTCTATGAGTTTGAAAACGCTCATTCGGCCTTCGCTCCTGTCCCAGCCCACCACTCCATCCACATAGGGCTGTGACGTCACAAGCTCCGAATACTCATCACAGCAAAGCCACCAAAGCTCAATTCCCGGGAAACGGTCCTTAAGGGCCTTCGCCTCCTTCATGGCAAGCACCACATCCCCCAGGGAGCTGAAACGGACGAAGAGCATCCGCTCTCCATCTTGCGGCACTGGAAGGGGCTTATCCATTGTCAACATCTCCCCTTGCCTTTCCTATTATCCCAGTGGTGCTTACCCCCTCCAGAAGGGGCACCACCTCAACCCGGCCTCCCCAGGACCTTACCTCACGGGCTCCCACTATCTGGTCCTCCCGGTAGTCGCCTCCCTTGACCAGCACGTGGGGGCGCAGCGCCTTTATGAGCTCAAGGGGGGTGTCCTGGTGGAAGATCACCACCAGGTCCACCGCCTCAAGGGAAGCCAAAACCTCACCCCTCATCCACTGAGGGTTCAACGGCCTCTCGGATCCCTTAAGGCGCCTTACCGAATCATCGGAGTTAAGCCCCACAACCAAACGGTCCCCCATGGCCTTGGCGGCCCGAAGGCAACGGACGTGCCCTAAGTGGAGTATGTCGAAGCATCCGTTGGTGAACACCACGGTCTCCCCCGACTTACGCCACTTCTCAACCACCGCCGCCGCTTCCTCGAAGGACTCCACCAGCTTGCTATCCTCCGCGCCATGGGAAAGGGACAGGAGCTCAGCGGCTCCTATGGCGTAGGTGCCCTCCTTGCCCACCACGTACCCCGCCGCCCGGTTGGCCCAATGGGCCCCTCTAGAGACCTCCGCACCGGCCCCCAAAAGGGCCGCAAAGACTGCCACCACCGTGTCTCCAGCGCCGGTTACATCGTAAACCTCCCTGGCGCAGGAACGCTCGTGCAGAGTGATGCCGCCTCCGAACAGGGAAAGCCCCATCTCGGACCTGGTGACCATGACATGTTTCAAATCAAAGCGCTCCATCAACTCCCTGGCGGCGGCCTCAGCGGCCATGTCCTCGTTTGGGAGCGCCTTGCCTAAAGCCATGCCCAGCTCCCTGAGATTCGGGGTCACCATGAAGGCCCCGCGGTACCTCTCCCAATCGGACCCCTTGGGGTCCACCAACACGGGAACTCCCAGGGAGGAGAAACGGGATATGACCTTTTGACAAAGCCCGGGGGAGCAAACCCCCTTGGCGTAATCGGACAACACCACCACCGACGGGGCTTCCCTTAAGACCTCGCCCTCCAGCGCATCTAAAAGCCCTTTTTCTTCGGCCTCTGAAAGCCATCTAGCTTCCTCCCTGTCCACCCTCAGGAGCTGATGGCGGCTTGCCACGACCCTGGTTTTCGTGGTGGTGGGCCTTGCGCCGCGAAAACCCGCAAAGCCGATGCCCTTCTCACCCAATATCCTTAAAAGCTCATCCCCATGGGGGTCCTTCCCCAAAAGCCCTAACACCGTAACCAGGCAGCCCAGCCTTGCCATGTTATGGGCCACGTTGCAGGCCCCGCCAAGAAGGAACTCTTCATCCCTGTAACGCACCACCGGGACCGGGGCCTCCGGGGAGATCCGCTCCACCTCTCCCCTTATCACCCGGTCCAGCATCATGTCGCCTATCACGAAAACCCTTCTTCGGGAACAGCGGGACAGGAGTTCCTTAAGCCCTTGGCTCATCGAAAAAACCTCCCTGGACCACCATCTCCTCCACCATGCGGCAAAGGGCATGCTCCAGCGCAAGATGCACGTTTTGTATAACCGCCGTATCCGAGGAGTCGACCATGATGGCCACATCGGCGATCCGTGGCAGCTGTCCTCCAGGGCCCGTGAGGGACACCACTGGGATCCCAATCTTCTTGGCCTCCTCCGCCGCCAACACCACGTTCCTGGAGGACCCGCTGGTGCTTATGGCCATCAGCACATCCCCAGGCCTGCCCAGCCCCCTCACCTGCCTTGCGAAGACCAAGTCGAAGGAGTAGTCGTTGGAACAGGCGGTTATGAAGGATGTGTCGGTTGTAAGGGCAAGGGCGGCCATGGGCCCCCTTGGGCGGGAGGCGGAGAGCCTGCAGACGAACTCCGCCGCCACATGCTGGCAGTCCGCGGCGCTTCCGCCGTTGCCGCAAAGCAACAGCTTGCCCCCCTTGAGAAGCGCCCCGGCGATGAGGTCCGCCGCCTCTTCAAGCCTCTTAACCCCCTCGCTGGTAGCCCAGCGGTGAAGCTCCCCGGCCGTGGCGTTGAGCTGTTCTAAAACACTGTCGATCATCGTACGAACCATTCCTTCCATCAAATGCGGGTGGCACCGTTAACATGGGCTATAATACCAAAAGAAGCGCAACCCCATAGAAAACATCGACACGTTAACAAAAGGGCCTCTTGCAAGGCACACAAGCACCCGCGTCTCGTAAGGGTCTATATGTTTTTATGTTGCATGGCCGTCATGTACTGCCAGGGACCAAACCTTAGGGAGTGACTCAACGTGATAATAGTAACCGGCGGCGCCGGGTTCATCGGCAGCAACCTGATAAAGGGCCTTAACGACATGGGATTGGACGACATCCTGGTTGTGGACCGTCTGGCAAGGTCAGAGAAATACAAGAACCTGACAGGCCTCAGGTTCACCGACTACCTGCACAAGGACCGGTTCCGCCAATTGCTTTCGTCCGGCAGGTTCAACGGCGTGGACGTTCAAGGGGTCTTCCATCAAGGGGCCTGCTCTAACACCATGGAGATGGATGGGGACTACATGATGGACAACAACACGTCCTACAGCGTAGACCTACTCAACTTCTGTCTGGAGAATAAGGTTCCGTTCATATACGCCTCCAGCGCCGCGGTATACGGCAATGGAGACCTGGGTTTCAGCGAGGAGCCGGGATGTGAACGGCCTCTCAACCCATACGGTTTGTCCAAGCTGGTGTTCGACAATCACGTAAGAAAACAGATTAAGGCCGCATCCAGTCCGGTGGTAGGGCTCAGGTATTTTAACGTGTTCGGCCCCAACGAGTTCCACAAGGGCAACATGGCATCGGTGGCCTACCACTTCTACAATCAGATCACCGCCACCGGCAAGGCAAGGCTCTTCAAAGGGACCGATGGGTACGTCGACGGAGAGCAACGGAGGGACTTCGTGTACGTAAAGGACGTGGTGAAGGTCAACCTGTGGTTTTGGGCCAACCAAGGACCCAGCGGCATCTACAACTGCGGCACCGGCGCGCCAAAAAGCTTTAACCAAGTCGCCAACGGGATAATAAAAGCGCTGGGATACGGGGAAATAACTTATGTGGACTTTCCAGAGGCCCTTAGGGGCAAGTATCAAAACCATACGGAAGCGGACCTCTCCAACCTACGAAGGGCCGGGTATCCTCACGAGTTCACCCCCTTAGAGGAGGCCCTTGAGGATTACTGCCGCTTTTTGAAAGAAGCCTCAAAGGGCTGACGCCCCTTCCCTCCGGCGGATCCTCTTCCGGGCAGGCCACCTCCAGGAGGCGGATTTTCCATGTTTACGTGGCTGATTTTCAAGGGCCCAAGATGAGCTCCGCCGCACCGGCAAGCCCAGGGGTCCTCAAGATAGGTCCTCTGGCATGGTAGACCGCCGAGGGAGCGTCATCGCCCACCAGTATACCCAAGGCCCCAACGTTCCAGGCCAGCTCAACGTCGCTCATCTTATCCCCCACCACGAAGGAGCGGGCGGGGTCAATCTGAAGCTCCCAACTGGCTTTTAATACCAAGCCGGGCCTTGGCTTCCTGCAAAAGCACCCCTCCATGGGGCCGTGGGGGCAGTGGAAGTAGCCGTCCAGCCGCACCCCGAAGTCATAAAGGAGCTCCTCCATCCTCCTTCTCACCATGAGATGGTCCTCCTCGGAGAAGAACCCTCGTCCTATGCCGGACTGGTTGGTGACCACCACAAGCATCCACCCAGCCTCTTTAAGGCGCCCCAAGGCTTTGGGAACGCCTGGCAGCAGCTCCACCCCCGCCGGCTCCCCCAGGTATCCCACATCCCTTATGATCACCCCGTCCCGGTCCAGGAACACCGCTCGGTTCACACCCTACCCTCCAGGACACGGGAACAGGCCTCCAACACGGAATCCACACCTATGGACTTAAGCGCCTCCAGCCTGGACCCATCGGCCTCGTCGGCGGGGTCCTCAGTAGGCAGCACGCAGACATGCCTGTTGCCCCAAGGACCGTAGCGCAGCGCCAGGTCACGCCTAGCGTATATGCCAACCGTCGGAGTCCCCACCGCGCTTGCAAGATGCAGGGGCCCCGTGTCGTTGGACACGAACAGGGAAGCCCTGGAAATAACCGCCCCTAAAACCCCAAGGGACGGGAGGGATCTTAGGTCCACTCCCCTATCACCAACACCTGATAGTATCGTCTCCCCCAGAACCATCTCATCCTGAGACTTGCCTATCACTCCAACATATAAGCCCCTACCAGCCAACCACCTGGCGACGCTTAAGAACCCATCAACGGGCCATCTATTAAACCTGGAATTAGCCCCCGGATTAAGGACCACCACCGGGCTGCGGCCCCCAAGGACGGCCTCCGCCTCCCGATGGGCCTTGGGGGTTATGTAAAACCTCATGCCCCTGGTCACCAGCGGCACCCCAAGGGTGGACATGCACCACAGGTTCCGCTCCGCCTCGTGCAGACCCTTTGGCAGCATAAGCTCCCTAATTCCCCACAGGGGAGCGTACCTAGCACCGGAGAAGAGCGGGTTAAGGCCCGATCGCAGGTCCACCACGAGATCCGGAGAGAAGCTCCTCATGTACGATATGAAACGCCACCGGCCTACTATCCCCGGGAAGTCCCGCTGGCGGTCGTACACCACCACCCGGTTCCACATGGGATCCTCCTTCACCGCCTCCAAAGCCCTGGGACCCACAAGTATGGTGAAGTCACTTTTGGGCAAAAAAAGCCGCAGGTTCCAAAGGGCCGCGGAGGCCAGCAGCATATCCCCAAGGCAGGAAAGCCCTATCACCAAAACCCGCTGGACCCTCGAAGGATCTATCCTCAATTTACGCACCCTCCCGCCGGTGTGCTTTTAAGCTCGCTAAAACCCCATGCCGCAGGACAACCTCGGCATATCCTAAAACCGCAAAACCCCGCGGGACACAACCAACGCCTTTCGGCTACAAACCTCTAAGGAGCCTTACGTAAGACTCCTCAACCTTATACGCCATCTCGTCCACCGATGGTATTACGGAGAGGTCAAAGGACTGGGCCTTGCCGTGGCGAATGAAGTCCCCCAGCGCCCCTGCCCAGGCGTCCACGTCCCCCGGGGGTACGAGAGAAGCCCCATCTCTGGCAAGCTCCATCACCGCGGGGATGCGGGAGGCTAAAACCGGCATCCCCATGGATACGGCCCGCATCAAGACCAGCCCCATGCCCTCTTCAAGGGACGGGAAGACAAGGCAGTCGCACCTTGCCATGACCTCCTCGGGCTCTTGGACAAAGCCTAAGAACCGGACCCTGGAGGACAAACCAAGCTCCTCCGCGAAGGCCCTGTACTCCTCCATCTTGGGCCCGTCCCCCACCACGTGCAAAAACCACCCCAAGTCCCGAAGCTTCCCGAGGGCGGCCAGCAGTACCTGAAGGCCCTTAACGGGGGTAAGGCGCCCCACGAAGACCAGGTGTTTTACCGCCTCGCCGCTTCCCTGCCACGAAAGTGGTGAGGGGCTAAGGCCGTTGTATATCACGTCCTTCGGCACCTTGGGAGCCACGGCGTCGAAGAAGTCCCGCACCGCGCGGCTTACGCAGATGAGACGTCCCGCCCTCCTGTAAGGGAGAAGGCCCAGGTTCCTGCTGTAGAAGCCGTGGCAAGTGGCCATCCAGGGGATCCCCGACAGGGCGGAGGCCCACCAGGAGATCCAGGCGGGCACCCTGGAATGGGCGTGCACCACCATGGCGCCCGTCCTCAACACCAGCCTGGAAAGCCTCAAGGCACAGGCGGCCCCTGAAACCGGGTTCTTTCGGTGGACATCCATTGAGACGTGGAAAGGGCCGTTTAGAAGGCCCTCCAGCGGGCCGCCGTGGGACACCACGGTTACCCGGTGCCCCATGGCGTGAAGGGCGTTCGAAAGGTACAGCACGTGCCGCTCCACCCCGCCCTCCACGAACTCCGGCAGCACCTGGATCACGTTGAGACTCACCTTAGGTCACACTCCGCCCCCAGCATGCGCTTCACCTTAAGCCGCACCCGCCGCACCATCCCCCTCAGGGTGAAGAGCTCCTCCGGCTTTATGATGACCATCCGGGGGCTGCCGCCGGGTATCTCCTTAAGCAATGACGCCATGGCGGGGAAGAAGTTGTAGCGGTTGAGCACCAGGTCCCTGGCCTTCCGCAAGGCCTCTATGGAGTCCTCGTAGAGGGAGCTTCCCAGGATCTCCCTTATCCGTTCCACCGCCTCTTTGGGTCTTTCGATGTCTATCCTGGCGAAGGACCCCTCCGGGAAGTAATCCTCCAAGTTTGGACAGCCCCAATATATGGGGAAGGCGCCCCCCAGGTACGCGTCCGCCAGCTTCTCGGACCAATAGTCGGGATACGAGGAGTTCTCAAGCACCACGTGGTACTTATAGGGCCTTATGGCATCCCGCTTACAGGGCGCCTCCACTGGACGCCCCCGGCCGAAGAACTCCAACCCCTCTATGCGGGCCTCCTCAAGGAGGGACACGAACTCATGGCGGCGGCGGTGGCAGTCCCTGCTGCGCTTGGCGGAACACACTATGGAGGCAAGACGCTCCTTGGCCGAGAAGGGGTCGTCCGCCGAAAGGGTGTCGTAGCTCTCAAGGAACCGATCCTCCCCTTGCCCCGCCAGGTTCCGGCCGTAGTGCCAGGGAAGGCTCTGCTGCCACCGTATCACCCCCGGGTGGTCCATGTTATGGCACGTCACTACCCTGGCAAACTGCTTAAGGTAAGAAGAGGGGTAGCTCTTTATGGCCGGAGGCTCGAAGGTTATTAGCACCACCTTCTCCGGGGGGCAAAGGGCGGACACCGTGCGCTTTACGTTATCAAACACCACCCAGGCGTCCGCCTCGTCGGTGTCGTCGTCGATGAAGAACCTAACCCCGTCCCACTGGCAAAGCCCCGATGGGCTCTGAAGCCTAAGGGGCCACTCCGGGAATTGGGTAGTAACCTTTACCTTCATGTCAGCGCCCCCGAATCGAATCCATGTGGTCCAAGAACCATCGATACGTGTCCTTAAGGCCATCCTCAAGGGTTATGGTGGGTTTCCAGCCCATGGAGCGTATCTTGGACACGTCGAGGAGCTTCCTTGGGGTACCGTCGGGCTTGGACCGGTCCCACAGGATGTCCCCCTCAAAGCCCACCACCCGCCTTATCATCTCCGCAAGCTGGGCTATGGGTAGGTCCTCCCCGGAGCCCACGTTCACGATCTCAGGTTCCTGGTAGCGTTCCATGAGAAATACGCAGGCGGACGCCAGGTCGTCCACGTGGAGGAACTCCCGCCTTGGGGCGCCGGTTCCCCACAGGGTCACCTCACCTCGCCCCTCCTCCTTGGCCTTATGGAACTTCCGGATCATGCCGGGGATCACGTGGGAGCTCTCCGGGTGGAAGTTGTCCCCCGGGCCGTAGAGGTTGGTGGGCATCACGGAGATGAAGGGCACGCCGTACTGCCGGTTGTAGTACTCGCACATCTTGAGCCCCGCTATCTTGGCCACCGCATAGGCCTCGTTTGTAGGCTCCAGCGGACCGGTCAGCAGGTACTCCTCCCTCATGGGCTGGGGAGCCATCTTGGGGTATATGCACGAACTCCCCAGGAACAGAAGCTTCTTCACCCCCGCGGTCCAGGCCTGGTGGATCACGTTGACCTCCACCGCCAGGTTCTCGTATATGAACTCCGCAGGATGCGAGGCGTTAGCCATTATGCCCCCCACCTTGGCGGCGGCCATGAAAACCGACCCGGGCCTGTGGTACTCCATGAAGCGCCTCACCGCCCCCTGGTCCGTGAGGTCCAGCTCCTGCCGTGTCGCAGTTATTATGCTTTCATACCCCCGGGCCTTGAGGGCCCGCACCAGGGCGGAGCCCACCAGGCCCCGGTGCCCCGCCACGAATATGGGTTCCGGCATCCGCATGTCCATCACAGCACGTCCTCCGCGGAGCGCCTCACCGAGTAACCCGCATCACGGCAGAGAAGGTCCCGCCGGGAGGCCTCCATGTCGTGGGCCACCATCTCCTTGACCAGCTCCTCCAAGGTGGTCTTAGGGCGCCAGCCAAGCACCCTCATGGCCTTTGAGGGGTCTCCCTGCAGTATGTCCACCTCCGTGGGGCGGAAGTAGCGGGGATCCACCTCCACCAGGACCTTACCGGTCCTTTCGTGGATGCCCTTCTCCTCCAAACCCTTCCCTTCCCACCGCAACGGTATCCCCGCCTCGGAGAAGGCAAGGGAGGCGAACTCCCTCACCGTGTGGGTCCTGCCGGTGGCTATCACGTAGTCGTCGGGCTTCTCCTGCTGCAGCATGAGCCACATGGCCTCCACGTAGTCCCTGGCGTGCCCCCAGTCCCTCTTGGCGTCCAGGTTCCCAAGGTAGAGCTTGTCCTGAAGGCCCAGGGCTATCCTGGCGGCGGCACGGGTTATCTTCCGGGTCACGAAGGTCTCTCCCCGCAGGGGGGACTCGTGGTTGAAGAGGATGCCGTTGCAGGCGAAGATGCCATAGGCCTCCCGGTAGTTGACGGTTATCCAGTACCCGTAGAGCTTCGCCGCCCCGTAAGGGCTTCGAGGGTAGAAGGGGGTGGTCTCCCGCTGGGGCACCTCGCAGGCCTTGCCGTAGAGCTCGCTGGTGGAGGCCTGGTAGAACCGGCAGGAACGTTCCATGCCAAGTATCCTCATGGCCTCCAGGATCCTCAAGACCCCTATGCCGTCCCCGTTGGCGGTATACTCCGGGGTCTCGAAGGACACCTTTACGTGGCTCTGGGCCCCGAGGTTGTATATCTCGTCGGGCTGTACCTCCTGAAGGACCCTTATTATGCTGGACGAGTCGGTGAGATCCCCGTAGTGGAGGATGAGGCGCCGGTTCTCCACGTGGGGGTCCTCGTAAAGGTGGTCTATTCTTCCGGTGTTGAAAAGGGAGGACCGGCGCTTTACGCCGTGCACCTGGTACCCCTTGGACAGGAGGAACTCCGCCAGGTAAGCCCCGTCCTGCCCAGTTATGCCGGTTATCAAAGCCTTCTTCGGTTTCAACTTCCACACTCCATTCGATCAAGGCAAAGTCAACGCCCATGATACGCCATCACGGGAAGTCAAGTCCATAACCGCCTTTGGGCTTCGTCTTCCGGCCTTGACCTAATTGAGGTTAAGGGGTATTAAATTACTTAAGCCAGCCAAAGGCTGATGCCTTTCATAAAAGCTTTCCGGGGGAGCCCCAAGGGGCTGAGAGGAGGGCATGGGCCCTCGACCCCAAGAACCTGATCCGGGTAATGCCGGCGTAGGGAGCGAAGGATGATCCTTACATACCCAAGGGGGCGAAAGCCCCAAGGCCTCTTCCCTCTTTCCTGCTCGCAGCGGCGCGTTCAGGCTTCTTAAAAAGGGTTCCCCGGCGAAGCAAGGCGGCAAATCCGTCTTGAAGGGGTGATCTTCGTTGTTTCGAGGAGTGGCTTTGACCATAGCGGGCAGCGACTCCGGCGGCGGGGCGGGCATCCAGGGGGACCTCAAGACCTTCATGGCCCTTAAGGTGTTCGGCACCTGCGTCATAACCGCGGTTACCGCCCAGAACTCCACGGGGGTGTTCCACGTGGAGAACCTGTCGGAGAGGTCCGTGAGGGAGCAGATCCGGGCGGTGCTGGAGGACTTCCCGGTGGGGGCGGTGAAGATAGGCATGCTGTCCTCCAGCACCACCATAGAAGCGGTGGCGGATGAGCTGCATGGTTTCCGGGGGCCCATCGTGCTGGACCCCGTAATGGTGTCCCAGAGCGGACACAGCCTCATGGAGGCGGGGGCTGAGAGGGCACTTAAGGAACGGCTCATCCCCATGGCGGACCTCATAACCCCAAACCTTCCGGAGGGGGAGCGGCTGCTCAACCTCCCAAGGGGATCCCTTACAAGCCGGGACATGCCCCAGGCGGCGTCCCGCCTCATGGAGCTGGGGGCCAAGGGGGTTCTGCTTAAGGGAGGACACCTTACGGGGGACGGGATACTGGACGTGCTGGTTACGCAGCAAGAGGCGGTGATGTTCGAGGACCTGCGGATAGACTCGGCCAACGACCACGGCACCGGCTGCGCCTTAAGCAGCGCCATAGCGGCGGAGCTGGCGGCGGGAAGCGATCTGAAGACCGCGGTCACCAGGGGGCGGGAGTACGTGAGGAACGCGATCCTCTGGGGGAAGGCCTTCGGCAAAGGGCACGGGTGCCTTGGGCACCATGTGAGGATGCCATGGACGGAAACGAGCTTAGAGGGATAGCCCTTGAGGTGGCCCGGCGGTCCCCGCTGGTGCACCACGTCACCAACCGGGTGGCCTCGGCGCTGCAGGCCAAGGCCTGTTACGCCCTTAAGGGAAGGGCCATCATGACGGACCTGCCGGCGGAACTGCCCGAGGCCTCCGCCATGGCCCAATCGGGGCTAATCAACCTGGGCACGCCGGCGGAGCACTCGGAGAGGGCATACCAGCTGGCGGCAAAGCTTTTCAAGGGGCAGCGGAAACCCTTTCTACTTGACCCGGTGGGGTGTTCTTCCTTTGAGGGGCGGCTCCGCGTGGGGCTTAGCCTTTGCCACTCGGGGCCGCAGGTGGTGAAGGGCAATTACGGGGAGGTCCTGGCGCTGGCGTGTGGCAGGGTTTGGGAGCCCTCGGGGGTTGACGCGGCCCAAGGTAGGATGGACGCGCAAGAGGCGCTGAAGCTGGCGCTGGAGCTGTCCAATAGGTTTCGGTGCTGCGTGGCGGCCACCGGCGAAGCCGACGTGGTGGCCTTCGATGGGAGGGGGGCGGTGATAAGCGGCGGAAGCCCCATGGGGGCCGCGGTGCCGGGGCTTGGGTGCGCCTTGGGATCCGTCATGGTCTGCGCCATGGGGGCCAATGTAGAGCCCTACAGGGCGGCGGTGTGGGGATGCGCCCTCTTCAAGGCCGCCGCCCAGTGGGCCCAATGGACAGCGCCTGCCTCAGGCCCCGAGGGTTTCCTTAAGCACGTGCTGGACTTCCTCTTCCTGTGCCATCACGGGGCCGGGGAAGGGTCGGAAGTGGAGAGCGCCCTTGAGAGACTGGAGGTGGTGGAATGCTAAACCAGTGGGATCTGTCCCGGAAGCTGGCGGTATACGGAATCCTGGACTCCTCCCTGGGGGAGCCCCGTAAGATCGTGGACCTAGCCCTTGAGGCCGCCTCCAAGGGGGTGAAGTCCCTTCAGCTTCGCTGCAAGGGCCTTGACGGGATGGACGTGTACCGGATCGCCAGAGGCCTCGTGGAGGCCTGCGGCCCCCTGGGCTGTCTCATCCTGGTGAACGACCGGCTGGACGTGGCGCTGGCGGCTAGGGCCCAGGGGGTGCACCTGGGGCAGAGGGACCTCCCCATAGGGGAGGCCCGGCGGATAGCCCCGGAGGGTTTCATCATCGGGGCAACCGCCAGGATCCCGGAGGACGCCGCAAGGGCGGAACTAGATGGGGCCTCATACATCGGAGCCGGCGCCGCCTTCCCCTCCCCCACCAAGGACGACACGGTGGTCATAGGGCCCCAAGGCATAGCCCGGGTGGCGCGGGCGGTTAAGATCCCCTGCGTGGCCATAGGGGGGATAAACGAAGACAACGTGGCGGCCCTTAAGGGGGCGGGGGTTGCGGGGATAGCCATGTGCGGAGGGCTCTTCGGGCCTTTTGGCGTGAGGGAAGGGGCGGTGAAAGGGGCCCTCACGGCGGTAAGGGGCTGATGTTAACCCACCGGGGCTATTATGCGCTGCGGTCAGGGGCAGAGGAAGCCCCGACTCAGAGCTGCTATAGAATTAAGACAAGGGGAGGATTGTTCCATGAAGGTAGATGAGGGGCGTAAAGTTCTCAGTTCCCCCGCCACAAAGCGCCTTGCCGTTGCGGGGCTCCTGGCGGGGACGGCGGTTGCCCTTTCGGGGTTTTGGTTTCCCTTAGGCCCCGCCAAGTGCTACCCCTTTCAGCATGGTATTAACGTGCTGGCGGGAGTTCTCCTGGGGCCCTGGTGGGCGGCGGGGTGCGCCGCCGCTGGGAGCCTGCTCAGGGTGGCCTTGGGGACCGGCACCCTCTTCGCCTTTCCTGGAAGCATACCCGGGGCGATCATGGCGGGGATTGGGGCGAGGCTCCTAAGGCGCCCCATCGGGGCGGCCGTCTTCGAGATGATGGGCACATGCATAGCCGGGGCTTACCTGGCCTCCGCCTTCGTGGGGCCCGCCATGGGGAAGGACGTGCCATTTCGATTCCTCGCCCTGGGGTTCGCCGCCAGCAGCGTGCCGGGCTCCATCCTGGGGGCATTAACGGCCCACGTGGTCCGCAAGAGGGGCTTCCTTGATCCTTGCGGAGCTTACGAAGACAAGGGGGCTCAAGCCAATTGATTGACATCATCAAAGGCAATATAATTACATAGAGATACCAACAAAGGGGGGCTCGAGGAAGCTGGACAGGATGGAGAAGCTCAAGATCCTAGGCGAGTCCGCCCGGTTCGACGCCTCCTGCGCCCCCGTGAGGGAGAGGCACGAGGCGGGCCTCGTTCCGGGGGTATGGCTCGCCAACCGGTGCCGGGTGCTGAAGGTGCTGATGAGCAACCGGTGTGCCTACGACTGCGCCTACTGCGTGAACCGCGCCAGCGCCCCGGTGCCCAGGGCATCCTTCGAGCCCCGGGAGCTGGCGTCCATCTTCGAGGATCTGTTAAGGGGCGGTGTGGTGGAGGGGCTGTTCCTCAGCTCCGCGGTGGATATCTCCCCCGACAGGACCATGGAGAGGATGCTGGAGGCCTTAAGGCTCATCCGCCGTGAGATGGGCTTCGGGGGTTACGTGCACGCCAAGGTGATACCCGGCGCCTCATGGGGTCTCATAGGACAGCTCTGTTCCCTGGCCACCCGGGTGAGCGTGAACCTGGAGGTGCCGCGGGACGACATGCTGAAGCTGCTGGCCCCTCAGAAGGAGGCTCCCGCCATACTGGGGCCCATGGGGAAGGTGGCGTCCATGGCGGAGGAGCTGAAGGCCCTGGGGCAGTTGAAGGGGGGGCAGACCACCCAGATCATCCTAGGGGCGGGGGACGAGACGGACCGGGAGGTGCTTTCCGTGTCACACGCCCTTTACCGTCGCTTCAACCTCCGCCGGGTCTACTACTCCGCCTACGTGCCGGTGATCCAGGACCAACGGCTTCCCCACAGCCCGCCGGACAGGCTGCGGGAGCTCCGGGCCTATCAGGGGGACTTCCTCATCCGGGATTACGGCTTCACCCCAAAGGAGATACTGGGGGACCGGGAGTTCCTGGACAGGGATCTGGACCCCAAGACCGGCTGGGCCCTGAGGAACTATCATCTCTTCCCGTTAGACGCCAACCGGGCGGAGGTGGAGGAGCTCATGCGGGTCCCGGGCATAGGCCCCAAGGGGGCCATGGCCATGGTAAGGGCAAGGCGAGCCGGAGCTCTGCGGCGGGAGGACCTACGGCGGCTTGGGATCCGCTCGTGGCTTGCCCCCCTTTTCCTGTCCTTTAGGGGTCGCGATGGCACCCCACCTTTGGAGGATCCTCGCTCCATACGGCGTCTTATAATCGAATCCAAGGCATCCTCGGGCAGGTTGTTCCCAGCGGAGGAGGAAATGGCTTAGAATCCCCCCAATCGGTCCCAACGAGGGGGCGAGGGCTTGTGCACTAGCCCAACATCAAGATGACCAGCGGGGCCCCATGGGCCCGTTAGGGGGGTATTTTTATGGCATCACCGGGCCTTCGGGGGCTCGTATGGCTCAACCTGGCGGTGGCTCTCTTCGGCATGAGCGGGGTGGCGTCCTCCTGGCTCGACATGCCCTCCTGGTTCGTGACCATAAGCCGGTGTCTTATCTCGTCCGCTTCCCTCTTTCCGGTTCTCAAGCTCCTTAAGATCCCCCCCATAAAAGGACGGGACCGCCTTTGGGCCGCCGGGGGCGGGGCCATATTGGCCCTGCACTGGTGGAGCTTCTTCCAATCCATAAGGGTCTCTTCCGTGGCGGTGGGGACCTTTGCGTTCGCCTCCTTTCCGCTCTTCACCATGGGGTTGGAGGCCCTTCTTGGCATCTCAAGGCCCTCCGCCAGGGATCTTATCTTAGGCGGCGGCATCCTGGCGGGCATAGGGGTCATGGCCTCGAGCCGGGGCTTGGGGGGGTTGAGCCTTGCGGGTATCCTCTGGGGCCTTACGTCCAGCGCCACCTTCGCGGGCCTTGCGGTCCTCAACTCCCGGCTGGTGAAGGGCAACAACCCCTTCCGGGTGGCATGCATCCAACAGTGGTGGGCCTTCCTGCTCCTATCCCCGGGGCTTCTCTTAAACCCAACGCCGGCGATGACCCTGCCCAAGCTCTTGGGGCTACTATCCATGGGGGTCCTCTTCACCGCCCTGGCCCACGGGCTATTCATAGCCTCCATGGGCACCGTGAGCCCCTCCAAGGCGGCGCTGGTCTCCGGCCTGGAGCCGGTTTACGCCACCGCTCTTGCGATGATGCTTCTTGGGCAGACGCCATCCACCGGAGAGGCCGTAGGCGGGGCCATGGTGCTGATCTTCGCCCTTGCCGCAACCGCGGGGAACACCAGAAAAGAACAATAAAAGTCAAGCTCTACTCACTCCATTTGTATCCTTCAAAGGCCTAAGGGGAAGGGGAAGACGTGGTCCTGGGGCCACGAAACCACGAAAAACCCCCTCCCCTCTTGCTTTATGTCCCGAGGGGGATAAAATAATCAAAAACGTTCAACATCAATCAAATTCAATCAAAGGGAGGTGGCGCCTTGCTGCCGGAGGAGCGCCGGGCGGCGGTGCTTGCCCGGGTAAACCTGGGGGCCACGTCGGTGGCCCAGATAGCCCGGGAGATAGGGGCATCGGAGGCAACGGTTAGGCGGGACCTCAGGGACCTTGAGGAGCGGGGGCTCATAAGGCGCACCCACGGAGGGGCGCTGCCCGCGGGCTACGGGGCGGAGCTGTCCTTCAAGGAGAAGCGCATAAGGAACCTGGAGGAGAAGCGGGCCATAGGCCGGGCGGCGGCGGAGCTGGTCCGGGACGGGGAGCGGGTATTCATAGATTCCGGCACCACCACCCTTCAGGCGGCCCGGTGCCTTGCGGGCAGGCGGATCACGGTGGCCACCAACTCCCTGGACGTGGCGCAGCTCTTCATGGCGGACCCGGCGGTGGAGCTTTGGGTGATAGGGGGGATCATGCGGAAGGGCCCCCGGTCCCTGGTGGGGTTCCTGGCGGACCTGAGCCTTGAGAATCTGCGGTTTGACGCGGCGTTCATAGGGGCCAACGGAGTGGATCCCGAATTTGGGGCCAGCACTCCAAACCACGAGGAGGCAAACACCAAGCGTCTCATGCTGAAGGCGGCGGGCCGTTCGTACCTCTTGGCGGACCACACGAAGCTCAAGGTTCAGACCGGGTGCCGCATGTTTCCCCTGGAGGATCTGGAGTGTCTTGTAACCGACTGGGGGGCTAGGGAAGAGGACGTAAGGGACCTGGCGTCCCTCGTGCCGGTTATCCAGGTGGCGGAGGACCTCACATGGAAGAGATGGGGATAGCCACGGTTACCCTCAACCCCGCCAAGGACAGGACCGTCTTCGTCCATGGCCTCAAGGTGGGGGAGGTAAACAGGGCACAAAGCGACCACGTGGGGGCCGCCGGGAAGGGCATAAACGTGGCCTCCTTCCTGGGGGACTACGGCCACCGGGACGTCACTGCGCTGGGGATCATGGGGGAAGAGGACCTTAGCTTCTTCATGGAGTCCCTTCGCAAGCGGGGCGTACGGGGGTGTTTCACCGTAGTTCCGGGCAGGGTGCGGGAGAACATAAAGGTGTCGGACCTTCTGACCCACGCCGTGACGGACATCAACCTTCCGGGCCTCAATTGGCGGCCCTGGATGCTGGGGTCCATCGAGGACGCCATCAGGGGGTGTGGAGCATCGGTGGTGGTGCTGTCCGGGAGCCTGCCTCCTGGGTGCCCTAAGGACACGTGGGCGCACCTTACCAGGTTCGCAAAGGATCTGGGCAAAAGGGTGATCGTGGACACCAGCGGGGAACCCCTGCGGCTTGCCCTTGAGGCCCGTCCCCACGGGATAAAGCCCAACCTTAAGGAGCTGTCGGAGGTCTTAAGCCTCAAGGAGGGCCCCGGCGAAATCCTGGAGGCGGCGGTGGAGCTCCGGGAGGCGGGGATCTCGGTGGGGGCCCTGTCCCTTGGGGCGGAGGGGGCGTTGTTCTTCTCAAAGGACGAGACCCTGCTCGCAAGGCCCCCCAAGGTGGAGGCCCTCACCACCGTGGGGGCGGGGGACGCCATGGTGGCCGCCATGGCGCTGGGGATGGCTGGGGGGATGACCTTAAGGGAGACCGCCTCCCTTGGGGCCGCCTTCGCCATCTGCGCCATAACCAAGCTGGACCCGCCGAGGGTGGAGCCCCATAGGGCCATGGAGCTCGCAAGGCGGATAAAGATATCGGAGGTGGGAGCATGATTGGGGAGCTGTTAACTGCGGGCAGGGTTCTCCTGGACCTTAGGGAGAACCGGAAGGACCTGATCCTGGAGCGTCTTGGCCAGGCGTTGCGGAGGGACGGGATCGTCACGGATCTTAAGGGGTATCTTGCGGACGTGGCAGATCGGGAGGCACTGGGCACCACCGGGGTAGGGCACGGGGTGGCTATCCCCCACGCCAAATCCTCCCACGTGGCGCGTCCTGGGATCGCCATGGGCAGAACCATTGAGGGCGTCGACGTGGGATCCCTGGACGGCACGAAGGCCAGGATATTCTTCCTCATCGCGGTGCCTAAGGAAGACCACGGGGAACACCTCAAAGCGCTTTCCAGCATAGCAAGGCTTCTCATGCACCAACGCTTCCGGGAGGGGCTTCTGTCCGCCTCTTCCTCGGAGGAGGCTTACGGTTTGATCTGCCAGATGGAGGGAGAGCTGGACTAGGGGAAGGGGCAGATGCCCCACGCCGGCGAAGCCGATGGTTGGACGAGGCCTTTAAGTTTCATGAGTCCCTCCGGGTTGGCGCCCGCAAGATACAAAAATACAAACTAGATGGCTGTTTATCAGCCCCAAGACGAACGGGAGGTGGCTTTCATGGCTAAGATAGTGGCGGTAACTTCCTGCCCCACCGGCATAGCCCACACCTACATGGCGGCGGAGGCGTTAAAACTGGCCGCCAGGGAGATGGGACACGAGATAAAGGTGGAGACCCGGGGATCCGCAGGAGCGGAGAACCTTCTAAGCGCCGAGGACATAGCCCTGTCGGACGGGGTGATCATAGCGGCGGACACCAAGGTTGAGAAGGACCGCTTCCACGGCAAGCGGGTGCTGTCGGTATCAACCGGGGAGGCCATAAAGGACTCCAAGGGGCTCATAGAGCGGCTGTTGAAGGAACCGGTCCCGGAGGAGAAGGCCAAAGGCGGCGCGGGGCATAAGGAGGCCCCCCAAGCCCAGACCCCGGCGAAAGCTCCAGCCAAGGGGGTATACAAGCACCTCATGACGGGGGTTTCCTACATGATACCCCTGGTGGTGGCCGGCGGGCTCTCCATAGCCGTTTCGTTCGCCTTCGGCATAAAGGCCTTCGAGCAGGAGGGCACGTTGGCGTGGGCGCTGATGAAGATAGGCGGCGGCGCGGCCTTCGCCCTCATGGTTCCGGTGCTCTCCGCGTACATGGCCTACTCGATCGCGGACCGTCCCGGCCTGGCCCCCGGCTTCATAGGCGGCATGCTGGCAAGCCAGATAGGCTCAGGCTTCCTTGGGGGCATAGCCTCGGGGTTCATCGCGGGCTACAGCGCCCTGTTCATATCCCAAAAGGTACGGCTGCCCAAGGGTCTTCAGGGGCTGATGCCGGTTCTGGTGATACCCCTTATTTCCTCCCTCATCACCGGACTGCTCATGCTCTACGTGGTTGGGACCCCCGTAAAGGCCCTCATGGACGCCACCACCGGGGCTTTAAAGGGCATGAGCGCCTCCAACGCCGCCTTGCTGGGACTGCTCCTTGGGGCCATGATGGCCTTTGACATGGGGGGCCCCATAAACAAGGCGGCGTACACCTTCGCGGTGGGGCTTCTAGGGAGCGGCTCCTTCGAGCCCATGGCGGCGGTGATGGCGGCGGGTATGACCCCTCCGCTTGGGATAGCCTTGGCCTCCATGATCTTCCCCGGCAAGTTCTCGGGGGAGGAGCGGGAGGCCGCGAAGGCCTCGGGGGTGCTGGGCCTGTCGTTCATCACCGAGGGGGCCATACCCTTCGCCGCGGCGGACCCCATAAGGGTCATCCCCTCAATAATGGCGGGTTCCGCCCTGGCGGGGGCGCTTTCCATGGGCTTCCACTGCACGCTGAGGGCCCCCCACGGAGGCGTCTTCGTCCTCCCCATACCAGGAGCGGTTGGGAACCTCGGTATGTACGCCCTTTCCATAGCCTTGGGCGCAGGCCTCACCGCGGTGATGCTTGGGGTCCTCAAGTCCCCAAAGGAGTAGCCCAAAGGTGAGGACAGCCCAGGGCCTCCGGGACGACCGGGGGCCCTGGGCGTTTTAAGGAGGAGACGAGGGAGCTTTAAGCGTTTTTTGCGTTTTTTGCGCTACCTTAAGACAGAGGAGGACCTTAAGGGGCTCAAGGAGCACCGGTAGATGTCCTCGATCACCTGGTCCGTGGCCTTCACCGGCGCAAGGCTCAGCAGGGTATCAAGGGACGGGGTGGTCTTGGCCAGGTGGACCAGCTTGGACACGTGCTCCTCCCCGAATCCCTGGTCCGAGAGTTTGTGGGTCACGCCCACGGAGAAGAGCCACTCCTCCAGCCCCTCCGCGGCCTTCACGGCCTCGCTTGGGTCGCCCTCAAGGCCCGGCACTATGGGGGCGAGCACCTCCGCCAACACCTGGGCCCTTACGGGGTAGATGTTCTTCACCACCCCGGGCACTATCATGGCAAGCCCAAGCCCGTGGGGAAGCTCCGGCTTCACCGCCGACAGGGGATGCTCAAGGGCGTGGGTGTAGTGCAGAAGCCCGTTGTCGAAGGCCACGCCGGCTATCATGGAGGCGTAAAGCAGGTAGTAGCGAGCCTCCAAGTCCTTAGGGTCCTCAAGAGCCTTGGGCAGGTACTCCGCCACCAGCCGCACGGTCTCCTTGGCCAGGAGGATGGAGTAAGGGCTCGCCGCCACGGTGGTGCAGGCCTCTATCACGTGGTTTAGGGCGTCGATGGACACGTACCGGGTCTGGTCCTCCGGAAGGCCGGTCATGAGGGACGGGTCGTCGATGGCGAACAGGGGATATATGCAGTCGTAGGCGATGGCGGGCTTGTACTCCTTCTCCGGAATGCTCACCACCGCGAAGCGGTCCACCTCGGTGCCGGTGCCGTGGGTGAGGTTTATGGCCACCACCGGCGCCGCCTTCAGCGGGGTGAACTTGAGCTCGTACAGGTCCCTAGCGGTCCTGTCCTTGTACTCCATCAGTATGGCGGCGCTCTTGGCGGAGTCTATGGGGCTCCCTCCACCTATGGCCACCACCGCGGTGGCCCCGAACTCCCTGGCCATCCGGGCCGCCTCGTCCACCGAGTCCACGGTGGGGTTGGGGGTTATGCGGTCGTAGTGCACGTAGGTCATCCCGTGCTTCTCAAAGGCCTTGAGCACCTTCCCCCAACAGGTCCTGTAGGAGGACCTGCCGGACACCACCAGCACCTTCCGGTGCCCCATGGACGAAAGACTCTCCATTATGGGGTCCACCTTATCTATGGCCCCCACGCCCAGGTAACAGGTGGTCCTGGTCCTTATCTCCTTCACGTCATATATGGAGTTGTTCTTCTCCCACAACTCGGACACCCCCAAACTTTTGGTTTATATAGTAAGCATTGTTCCTTTTTTCACTCTCTCTTCGGGCCATACTCTACTCCGTTTCTCAAATATGTCAATCCCACCCGGGGCACCCTGGGGTATCCGACAATCCCGGCGGGTGTGCTATTATGTAGCAAAAATGGGCCTTTTTTTAGCATTTGTAATGCAAATCACAAGCTCCTCGCAGCTGAAACCGCGGCGGCGGGGGGAAAAGCCTCAAACTCAAAAATCCAAAAGGAGACCGGAGGAAATGGATCTCAACGAAGTAAGGTCCGAAATCCTTCGCCTCAAGGAGGCGAAGGGGGCTGTAATCCTGGCCCACAACTATCAGATCCCACAGGTGCAGGACGTGGCGGATCTGGTGGGGGATTCCTTTCAGCTGAGCCGGGCGGCCGCCAGAACGGACCACCGGATCATCGTCTTCTGCGGCGTAAGGTTCATGGCGGAGAGCGCCAAGATCCTCTCCCCCAACAAAAAGGTGCTCCTGCCGGAACCTGCGGCGGGATGCCCCATGGCGGACATGGTGGCGCCAGAGGACCTGCGGCGCCTCAAGGAGAAACACCCCGGCGTGCCGGTGGTCTGTTACGTCAACACCTCCGCGGAGGTCAAGGGGGAGTGCCACGTATGCTGCACCTCCTCCAACGCCTCCAAGGTGGTGCGCTCCCTCAACGCAAGAGAGGTCATATTCGCCCCGGACCGAAACCTGGCCCGGTACGTGCAAAAAGCGGTGCCGGAGGTGCGGATAATCCCCTGGGAGGGCTTCTGCCCCACCCATGAGCGCATGACCCGGGAGCAGGTGGAGGCGGCCCTTTCGGAGCACCCTTCCGCGCTGTTCATGGCCCACCCGGAGTGCCCCGAAGAGGTGGTGCAGATGGCCCACTTCGTGGGAAGCACATCCCAGATGCTTGACTTCGCCGCCTCCTCCGACGCCATGGAGTTCATCGTGGGCACCGAGGAGGGGATGCTGCACGGGCTTAAAAAACGCTGCCCCCACAAGACCTTCCACACCCTCTCCCCCGCCCCGGTGTGCCCCAACATGAAGCGCACCACCCTTTCCTCCATACTCCGTTCCCTCAAGGAGGAGACCCAGGAGATAATCCTGCCCCAGGACACCATAGACCGGGCCAGGGCCTCGCTGGAGCGGATGCTGGAGGTGGTATGACGTGAGATACCTCTCCCCCTTCGAGGGGGAACCCACGGACCGCAACCGCTTCGACGTCATCGTCATAGGCGCCGGCGTGGGGGGTCTGTTCGCCGCCCTGAACCTGCCTTCCTCCCTGAAGACCGCGGTGGTCATGAGCGACCTGCCGAAGGACACCAACAGCGGCTTAGCCCAGGGGGGCATCGCCATATGCCAGGGCCCAGAGGACGAGGAGTCCCACGTGCAGGACACCCTAAGGGCCGGGTGCGGCCACAACGACCCTGAGGCGGTGCGTCTCATGATTCGGGAGAGCTCCCGGATAGCCCAGGATCTCGTGGCTTTGGGGGTCCAGTTCGACCGGGCCCCCGACGGCTCCCTGAAGCTCACCCGGGAAGGGGGGCACTCAAGAAACCGGATCCTCCACGCCAAGGACTCCACCGGCGCTGAGATCGTGCGGGCCCTGGCCAAGGCCGCGGAGGGCCGGGAGAACCTCACCTTCTTCGGCAACGCCTTCGCGGTGGACATAATCACCGACCAGTGGGGGTGCGCCGGGGTGGCGGTACTGCTGGGGGGAAATGCCGGGTGCCTCTTCGCAAGGCACGTGGTGGTGGCCACCGGCGGCATAGGCAGGCTCTACGAGCGCACCACCAACATGCGCTACTCCTCCGGGGACGGCATAGCCATGGCCATGAGGGCCGGCGCCCTTGTGGAGGACATGGAGTTCGTCCAGTTCCACCCAACGGGCCTCTACTCCCCCTCATCCCAGCAAAGCTTCCTCATATCCGAGGCGGTGAGGGGGGAAGGGGGCATACTGCGATCCCCAAAGGGGGAGCCCTTCATGAGGGACGAACACCCCCTTAAGGACCTGGCGCCCAGGGACATAGTGGCCCGGGCGGTGACAAGGCAGATGATGAAACACCGCTCCCCCTTCGTTTACCTGGACGTCACCCACCTGGGGGCTGAATTCATAAAGGCCCGCTTCCCCAACATCTACCGCCGATGCCTCGAAGAGGGCGTGGACATGACGAGGGACTGGATACCGGTGCGTCCCGTGGCCCACTACCTCATGGGGGGCATATCCACGGACCTATGGGGCAGGACCTCCGTGGAAGGCCTCTACGCCTGCGGAGAGGCCGCCAGGACCGGCGTCCACGGGGCAAACCGCCTGGCCAGCAACTCGCTCCTTGAGGCCCTGGTGTTCGCCAAACGAATAGCCGAGGTGATACCCAACACCCCAAGGCCGGGCCTCCTTCCCCGCTACATCGGCAAGGCGGCCGCCTGCCAGGGCAAGGACTTCCCGTGGGACCCCAAGGAGGCGATGGAGCGTATACGGCGCATCATGACCGAAGGGGCCTTCGTGATACGCACCGCCCAAGGGCTTACCCAAGCCCGCAAGGAGCTGGAGGGGATGCTGAGCTCCGCCATGGGGTCGGAGCTGTCCTCAACGGACCACTTCGAGGTGGTGAACATGATCCAGGTGGCCCTTTCGGTGGTGGAGGGAGCCTTAAGCAGGCCCAAGTCCCTTGGAAGCCACTGGATGGAGGGGTGATGGATAAGTGATAAAAACCTTGAAGCCGCATTACAACTGGTTTGAAGTCGACCGTATAATCCGGCGGGCCCTAATGGAGGACATGCCCAACGGGGACATAAGCACCGCCTGCGTGATCACGGGCCCGCTGTCCGCAAGGGCGCTTCTCACCGCCAAGGCCCAGGGGGTGGTGGCGGGCCTTGAGGTGGCCGCCAGGGTCTTCTCAACCCTGGACGAGGGCGTTAAGATCCGCTTCCTCGTGAACGACGGGGACGCCGTGAACCCCGGCACGGACCTGATGGAGGTCGTAGGACATGGGGGGGCCATGCTATCCGCCGAGAGGACCGCCCTCAACCTGCTCCAGCGGATGAGCGGCATAGCCACCGCGGTAAGGCGCTTCGTGGAGGCCCTTTCGGGATTCCCCGTCAGGGTGACGGACACCCGCAAGACCGCCCCGGGCCTAAGGAGCCTTGACAAGGCGGCGGTGCTGATCGGCGGAGGGCGGAACCACCGGTTCTCCCTGTCCGACGGGGTGATGCTGAAGGACAACCACATAGCCCTGGCGGGGGGGATCGAGAACGCCGTGAGGATGGCAAGGGAACGGATACCCCACACCATGACCATAGAGGTGGAGGTCAAGACCCTTTCCCAGGTGGAGGAGGCCCTAAGGGCCAAGGCGGACATCATCATGCTGGACAACATGACCCCCGAGGACATGGCAGAGGCGGTGAAGCTCGCCAAGGGCAGGGCCGTCATCGAAGCGTCGGGGAACATGACCGCGGAGAGGGCCCTTAAGGCCGCCATGGCGGGGGTGGACGTGATCTCCGTAGGCTCCCTCACCCACTCGGTCGCCGCCATGGACATAAGCATGAACATCACCGGCATAATACAAGGCAACCCTTAAGGCGCTTCACGGCATTACGAGGACTCCTCCTATCCCCAAGCGCTGGAACGTGCTATCATGCCCCACAGGGAACACATTCTACCCGGCGATTCCCAAGGGCAGCCCCATGGGTTCCGCCGGCAGGGGGGGCGATTTAACGTGAGAAATCTCCGCTATCCGATGGTCTTGCTCGCGTTGCTGGTTTCGGCGGCTTCAATCCTCATCCCGTGCACCGCCAGGGCGGGGAGCGGCCCCCAGGACCTGGTTTACAAGATAACCAGGGAGGAGCTCGTCAAGATAATGAAGCAGGACGGATACTCCGCGGACCTCGACAAGGACGGGGACATCATCTGGAAGCTGGAGGGGTACAACGCCCTGGTGCTCACGCCCAACGACAGCAGCATAGAGTTCTACATAGCCTTCGCGGAGAGCAAGGCCACCATGGAGAAGATAAACGCCTGGAACATGAACCGACGGTACTCAAGGAGCTACATGGACGAAAAGAAACAGGCCTGCCTTGAGCTCGACCTGGACCTGGAGGGAGGGGTCACCAGGGACCGCATCAGGGACTTCCTCAAGACCTGCAGGGAGTCCTTCGTAACCTGGTACAAGGAGGTTTTAATGTAACCCCTCAAGGCTTGACACGACGCCAAGGGGGGCATATCATCGACCCATGATCACGTTGCGCAGATCTCTTAACCTGATTCTCATCGACAATAACTCCCTTTGGTGGCGGTGGCCTTAAGGCCGCCGTCCACCTTGGGTTTTGCTCCAGCAAATCCTTGAGGGGGGCCGCGGCGATCCCGCGGTCCTCCTCTTTTTTGAGCTCCAAGGAACAGCTCATTCGAGTAGGGGGCCGCGGGGGAAGATCCCGGCGGCCCCCTCTTTTTTAGGGATTCCACGGGGAAACAAACCAGTTCGAGAGGAGGAAGGCAAGATGAGGAAGACGAACCAGGCGGAGGAGACCAGGGTTTTGGACGGGTACTTCGGCCCTTACGGAGGGGCCTTCGTGGACCCGTCGGTGGCGGAGCGTCTTGGGGAGCTGGAGGAGGCCTTCAAGGAGGCGGTGGGCGACCTAGGATTCCAGCGGGAGTACCGGGAGCTGCTCAAGCACTACGTGGGGCGTCCTTCGGCGCTCACCATATGCCGGAACCTATCAAGGCTCTCGCCGGGAGGAGGTAGGATGTACCTCAAGCGGGAGGACCTCAACCACACC
>JAOACP010000015.1 GCA_026417795.1 Thermanaerothrix sp. | reverse complement strand
CTGGTCTCGTGGGCTCGGAGATGTGTATAAGAGACAGCTCATGGAGGCCATAGGGGCGGAGCCCTCCGGCAGGCTCTACCGGGAGTTGGTGATGAAGGGTATAGCCGGTGCCGTTTGGGCCGGGGTTTTCCTCTTCAAGGACTCCTCAACCGCCATAGCCCTTGCCCAGCTGCCGGGCGGCTTAGGCCCTGAGTCTGCCCTTGGGGCCATGATAAGTTCCCTGGAGGGCAGGAGAGGGTTTACGGATGAGGAGGTAAACCAGGCGAAGCAAAGGATTCTCAAGCGGATGGACCTTAAGTACGCCAGTCCGGACGATCTGGCGGTGGAGCTCACCGAGTGGGTGGCCAGGGGGGACTGGAGGCTCTTCTTCGTTCACAGGTCCAGGGTTGAGAGCGTGACCAAGGAGGACGTGAACGCCGCGGCGGAACGCTACCTTGTGAGGTTCAACAGGACGGCGGGGATATTTGAGCCCTCCCCGTCGGAGGTGCGGGTTACGGTTCCAAGCGGTGAGGTTCTTGATGAGGAGGAGCTGCGTCGTGCGGCGGAGTCGCCCATGATGGAGGCAGAGGCCCTGGGCCCGTCGCTGGACGAGATGGAGCGCAGGGTTCAGCGCTTTTCGGCGGGCGCTCTGAAGGTGGCCCTCATAGACAAACGGACCAGGGGCGGCTGGGTTTACGCCAGGCTGGGGCTTGAGATCGGCAACCTTGAGGATCTTAAGGGCATGGCCCTTGTTGGGGAGCTCATGGGCCGTTACCTCGGCAGGGGGGCTGGGAAGATGTCCCGGGAGGATCTGGACAGGGCTTTCGACGAGATGAGGGCCTGGGTCTCCTTCTCTGGCTCAGCCACCGGTGTGACGGTGGATCTCAAGGCCCCTTCGGAGAACTTCGGCAAGGTCCTGGACCTGGTGGCCCTGTGTCTTAAGGAGCCTAGGTTCTCGGAGGAGCAGCTTAGGACGTTGAAGCTTGAGATGAGATCCGAGATAGAGGATCAGATGGACGACCCCTCTGCCCTGGCGGAGGAGGCC
This sequence comes from Thermanaerothrix sp., assembly GCA_026417795.1. NCBI lineage: Bacteria > Bacillati > Chloroflexota > Anaerolineae > Anaerolineales > Anaerolineaceae > Thermanaerothrix > Thermanaerothrix sp. Next base: position 45,421 of record JAOACP010000015.1, on the reverse strand, counting down.
CTCGACGAGGCCTTTAACCCCTATCCCGAGGGGGATGTGAGGCGTCCTCTATCCATGAGGGAGCGCCTTGAGGGGATGGAAGCCGTGGGCCTGAAGGATCTTAAGGCCTTTCACCGCCGGTTCTTCGGCCTTTCGGAGGGGCAGGTCGGTGTGGTGGGGCCGGTGGACGGCAACTGGCTCAGGCAAAGGCTTGATGCCCTGTTCTCCGATTGGGCCCCGAAGGTGCGGTACCGCAGGGTTGAATACCCCTTTGTCCCCGTTAAGGGGGGAGTCAAGAGGGTTCAGGTAAAGGGTAAGCCCAACGCCACGGTGGCCGCGTGGTCTTCGGTCAGGATAACCCAGGAGAATCCCGATTACCCGGACCTTTTGGTGGCGGTGAACGTGCTGGGTGGTGGATGGCTGGATTCCCGGCTTGCAAGGCGCATAAGGCATAACGACGGTACCAGCTATGGCGTGAGGCTCTCCTTGAGGGTCTTTGACCCCGATGACTCTGGAAGGCTTGAGTTCTGGGCCATAGCTTCCCCCAAAGACGTGCCCAGGGTGAAGGAGTCCTTTGCGGAGGAGTTAAGGCGCGCTTTGAACGAGGGGTTCTCGAAGCAGGAGGTGGAGAGGGCCAAGTCGTTCATCCTTGAGGGGGTCAAGGTGGACCGCTCCCAGGACGGCAAGTTGCCGAGGCAGATGGAGAAGGACCTCTTCCTTGGCAGGGACTTCCTGTGGCATAAGGCCATGGAGGAGGCCGTATCTAGGGTTACTGCGGAGTCTGCATCCAGGGCCCTTAGGAAATATCTACCCAGTGAGGATGGGTTCCTCATGGTGGAGGCCGGGAGTTTCGATTAGGTTGCTCCGGTTCTTTGGGGTTGTAAGAAATGGCGGGGGGTAAAATAAGAAAATAAGGCCGGGGCCCGTTTGGCGCGGGCACCCCGGCCTTAGCCGTGGATTGAAGGTACGGAAGGTTCCTTTTAGAGCTTTTGCAGCATCCCCCTGGCGGCCCATATGCCCGATGCGGAGGCCTGGATTACCCCCCTGGTGACCCCAGCCCCGTCTCCGGCGGCGTAGAGCCCCTTTATGTTGGTTTCCAGGTATTTTGAAAGTCCCAGCTTTAAGCTGTAGAACTTGACCTCCACCCCGTACAGGAGGGTATGGTTGCCGTTTATGCCAGGCATCAGGGAGTCGAGGGCCTCTATCATCTCCATTATCCCCTTCAGGTGCCGGTAGGGAAGGACGAAGGAGAGGTCGCCGGGCTCCGCGGTTGTCAACGTTGGCCTTACAAGCCCCCGGGCTATCCGGTCATGGGTGGACCTTCGCCCCCGTTTGAGGTCCCCAAGGCGCTGAACCAGCACGGTGCCCCCCAGCATGTTGGCAAGCCTTGCTATGTGGCTGCCGTAGCCGTTGGGGTCGTTAAAGGGCTTTGTGAACTGGGTGGACACCAGTATGGCGAAGTTGGTGTTCTCGGTGCGCTTGTCCGGATCCCGGTTGGAATGTCCGTTGACGGTGAGTATCCCGTGATGGGTCTGGTACTCGGTGGTGACCTCCCCGTTGGGGCACATGCAGAAGGTGCGCACCTTGTCGTCAAAGGTGGGGGTGTCCAGCACTGCCTTTATCTCATAGAACTGGTCGGTTATCTCCTTTGCCCATGCGGCGGGTATCTCTACCCTGACCCCTATGTCCACCGGCAGGGATTCTATGCTAAGACCCAGGGATCGCACCGTCTCCTCCATCCAAGGGGCCCCCTCCCGTCCCGGGGCCAGCATGACCATCTTAGCTTCCATCTTCGTATCGTCCGACAGGACCACCCCTTGGACCTCGCCGTCCTTTACGGACACGGACTTGACCGACTTGTTGAGGATTATGTCCGCCTTGCCCTCCAGCTCCCTCATCACGCTGGAGAGTATGTCCTTGGAGCGGTCGGTGCCCATGTGCCTTATGGTGGCCGGAATGACCTGAAGCCCCGAGCGCCTCGCTCTGTCCATGACGCTTGCGGCCAGCGACTCGTTGGGGCTGAACAGCTCCTGGCTTGCCCCGTGCTCCACGTATACCCTGTCCACCTCCGCTATGAGACGGACCAGCTCCTCCCTTCCGCAGTATCCCTCCAGGTTTCCGCCGAACTCGGGGGTCAACGTCAGCTTCCCATCGCTGTAAGCCCCCGCTCCTCCCCAGCCGCAAACCACGTTGCAGGGGGTGCAGTGGACGCAGAGGCGGCTCTTCCCCTCTTTAAGGGGACAGTGCCGCTTCTGAATGTCCCTGCCCTTGTCCACCAGCGCCACCCGCTTGCCGGCCTTTACAAGCTCCCGGGCGGCGAATATTCCAGCAGGACCGGCTCCAACCAGGATAACGTCGTAACGCAAAGGATCCCCTCCCAATAAGGCCGGATCTTTTGACCGGCCGAAATCCCAAAGGGGCATAATATATGGAAGTGGCGAATTTGTAAACCTGGATATATTCTAAAACTTCCAAGCCCGGAGGGTTATGTGGATATGTTTATGGGGATGATGGGTTTTTTTGCGATACGTTCACCTTTTAGTTGGTGTATCATAGAACAAAAACCACAAGGGGGGTTGCGCAGGTGAAGTTCTTTAGCCTTAACGGGCGTTCATTCCCGGAGAACGTAAAGGGTCTTATGGTGCTGCTGAAAGAGGGGGAGGACATCCAATCCCTTGACATACGGGCGGAGGCGGAGTTTGTGTCGCTGCTCGCCTCTGCGGAGGGCTTTAATGGAAAGCCGAAGGACATGGCCCTTAGTATTTCTCCCTCCGGGGTATGGGTGGCCTTGGCGGGCATAGGGGACGGCTCGTCCCGGAACGTCATGGCCGCTTCCGCCGAGGCCATGAGGTCCCTGGCCTTAAAGGGTTGTTCCAGGGTTGTGGTGGCCTCTTCGGACCTTCCCGACGGCGGGCTTTCCGTGGCGGAGGGGGCGGTGCTGGGCACCTACCGGTTCACCCCATACAAGGCGAAGGACAAGGATGACCGCTTTGTGGTTCCCCAAGAGGTCTACGTCATGGGAGGGCAGGAGTCGTCCATGGAGGAAGGAGCGGTGCTTGGGGAGTCCCAGAACTACACCAGGGATCTGGCTAACGAGCCGGGCAACGTGGTTACCCCCCATGAGCTTGCCTTGAGGGCAAGGGAGTTGGGGGAGCGCTTCGGCTGCCAGGTTACGATACTTGACGAGGTTGCCATGAGGGAGAAGGGGATGAACGCCATCCTTGCGGTGGGCATGGGGTCTTCGAATCCCCCGCGGTTCATCCACATAGTCCGCAAGGCCCAATCTCCGAAGGCCAAGGTGGCGCTTATAGGCAAGGGGCTCACCTTCGACAGCGGCGGCCTTAACATAAAGCCCGGCGACTCCATGAAGACCATGAAGGGGGATAAGTCCGGGGCCTGCGCGGTGTTGGGAGCCCTTCTTGGGGCCTGTCGGCTGGACCTGCCTGTGGATATCCACGTGGTCATAGCCGCTGCTGAGAACATGCCGGACGGCGGGGCTTACAGGCCGGACGACATAATAAAGACCTATTCGGGCAAGACTGTGGAGATACTGAACACCGACGCGGAGGGCCGCATGACGCTGGTGGACGCCATAGCCTACGCCTGTGAGCAGGACGTGGACTACGTGGTCGACGTGGCAACCCTTACGGGGGCCTGCGCCGTGGCGCTGGGGGAGAACACGGCGGGGCTCTTCAGCCCCGATGACCGATTGGCGGAGGAGCTTGCCAGGGCCTTCAACGCTTCGGGGGAGAGGGTATGGAGGCTTCCCCTTGACGATGACACCTTGAGGGACAGCATAAAATCCCAGGTGGCGGATCTGGCCCAGTGCGGCAGCCGGTACGGCGGCGCCATAACCGCCGCTCTGTTGATTGGGGAGTTCGTGTCGGAGGGGAAGCGGTGGGCCCACCTGGACATAGCGGGTGTGGACGTGGTCAACGAGAACAGGGGGCACCTGGTGAAGGGGGCCAGCGGCTTCGGGGCCCGGTCTCTCATAAGGTGGATGAAGGGTCTTTTGCCCTAAATCAGTTCTGTAATAATGCAGAGGGAGATGAATCCCATGGAGCGAGGATCTACCATAGGGATAATTAACGGCGTGGTTTATCCCCTTGCGCCTCCCGGAAGGGCCACGGCCCTTTTCGCCAGGGACGGGGTGCTGGAGTTCGTGGGAGGCGATGAGGAGGTTATCGCCCGGTGTGATCACAGGACCACCCTCCTTGACCTTAAGGGGGCCTTCGTCTTTCCCGCCTTTGGGGACACCCACCTTCATCTTATGGAGTACGGAAGGTCCCTGATGTCCTTGGACCTTCGGGGGGCCTCTTCCATATCTCAAATTGTTGGGATGGGGCGCAAGGAAGTGGAGTCGGATCCTTCCAACGGTTGGCACGTTGGTTGGGGATGGGACCAGGAATCCTTGGAGGAGCGGCGATTCCCCACCCGTCGGGACCTGGACCTCATAAGCGGCCATAGGCCCATATTCTACGAAAGGGCCTGCGGGCACGTGGGGGTCCTTAATACCGCGGGATTGAGGGAGCTTGGGCTCATGGACGCTCCCGGCATTGCGGGCCCCTTTGTGGAGACCGACCCTGACGGGGTCCCCAACGGGGTTGTGAGTGAGGAGGCCCTTATGTGGGTGCGGTCCAAACTGCCGGTGCCCTCCGAGGAGGACCTAAGGCGCTGGCTGAAAAAGGCCTGCGAGGCGCTGCTTGCCAAGGGAGTTACGTGGGTTCAGAGCGATGACCTGTCCGCCTTTGGAAGCCTCAAGCGGATGGCGGAGTTCTACCTGGAGGAGGACAAGGAAGGGCGCCTTCCCTTGAGGGTTGACCTCATATTCAGGATAGGCTCAAGGTCCGACGTTGAGGAGTTGGAGGAGGCCCTAAGGCTCTTCAGGGCGGTTAAACCCAGGTACTGCGGGATAGGGCCGGTTAAGCTGGTGCTGGACGGTACCATAGGGGCTAGGACCGCGGCCCTTAAGGAGCCCTATTGGGATGCCCCTTCGGAGAAGGGGTTCCTGGCGTTCACCCAGGAGGAGTTGGAGTTCCTGATGAGGGCTGTGGAGCCCTTGGGCTGTCAGGTGGCCTGCCATGCCATCGGCGACAGGGCCCTTGACCAGGCGGTGATGGCCTTTGAGTCCCTTAGGGTGGGGAACTCCTCTGGCCTGCCGCCCAGGGTTCTTCACTGCCAGGTGGGGGATCCCGATCTCTATGGCCGAATGGCGCAGCTGGGGGTTACGGCGGACATACAGCCCTTGTTCTTGGCCAACGATTGGAAGATAATACTGGACCGTTTGGGGCCCGACAGGGCCAGGAACAGCTATGCGTGGAAGGCCATGGTGGACCGTGGAGTGGCTCTTTCCGGGGAGTCAGATGCTCCCTATGGCATGTCGGACCCCTTGGAGGGCATAAGGATAGCGGTGACCCGCAAGGACCTGCACGGGGAGCCGGAGCACGGGTGGATGCCCCATCAGAGGCTGGACATATCCGAGGCCTTCTGGCTTTACACCGGAGGTGCCGCCAAGGTTTGCGGCCGATGGAGGAGCCGTGGTTCTTTGGAGGTTGGGAAGTCGGCGGACTTCATAGCCCTGTTGGAGGACCCCTTCAGGGTTGATTCGGATCGGATAGGCGGCATAGAGGTGGGGCTTACCGTGTGCGGCGGTAAGATCCGTTACCTTCGTTGAAAAAGAGATCTGATTTTCATGAGGGGAGTAGGTGCGTTTGACCATATCTCTTAAGGAGTTCCTACGCAGGGAGGTGCGTCCGGCCCTTGGGTGTACGGAGCCTGGGGCGGTGGCTTTGAGCGTTGCCAGGGCCTGTGAGGAGCTGAGCGATCGGGAGCACGTGGCGGCGGTCCGGGTGACGGTGAGTTCCAGCATCTACAAGAACGGCATGGCGGTGGGCATACCCGGGGCCAACGGCGCCAAGGGCAACCCTTTGGCTGCCGCTTTGGGGGCCTTGGTGGGCAAGTCCTCCTATGGCCTTGAGGCGCTCAAGGACACCACCGAGGCTGACGTGGAGCGTGCCAGGGCGTGGGTTGAGGATGAAAGGGTGAGCGTGGTATGCGATCCCGGCCGAGCTGGGGTATACGTGCTCTCCGCGGTGTTCACCCCAAGCCACAAGGCGGTCTGTCTCGTCATGGGCAGCCACGACAGGATAGCCAAGGTCATGTTGGACGGCCGGGTGGTATATGAAGAGGATGAAAGCGCCAGCGCCGGTTCCGGGGCCTTAGGCGGGGACCATGACTTGCCGGAATTCTACCCCGACGTTTTTGCCATGTTGGATCAGATGGACCTTGAGGATCAGGAGTTTCTGTTCCGGGGCGTGGAGATGAACATGGCGGTGGCGGAGGTAGGTCTTTCGGGGGACGGCCGTTCCTTGGGGATGGGAAGGTGCATCATGGAGGCGTCTCAGGGGGACCTGGGGCTTAGGATAAGGGCCACCGCCACCGCCGCGGCGGACAGCCGCATGTGGGGCGTTCAGATGCCGGTGATGAGCAGCGCGGGCAGCGGGAACCACGGGATAACCGCCATACTTCCGGTGGCCATGTTGGGGAAGGAGCTGGGTTGTTCCAGGGAGCAGACGGCCAGGGCCTTGGCGTTGAGCCACCTGTCCACCAGCTTTGTGAAGCGGCGCCTTGGCCGGCTTTCGCCCGTTTGCGGCTGTTCCGTGGCCGCGGGAGCCGGCGCTGCGGCGGGGATGTGTCTTTTGTTGGGCGGTGATGTTCAAAGGGTTCAGTCCGCCATGGAGATGGTGCTGGCGAACCTGGCGGGCATGCTGTGCGACGGCGCCAAGGAGAGCTGCGCCCTCAAGGTGGGCACCGGCTCCCACGAGGCGTACTTAGCCGCGAGGATGGCTGCCTCCGGATTGTCTCTTTGCAAGCCCCAGGGGGTGCTTTCCAGCGCCTTCGAGGCCTCGGTGGAGAACGTGGCAAGGGTGAACCAGGAGGGCATGAGGGACGTTGACAAGGTCATCATAGGCATACTGGATCGGTCCTTCGCCGGCCTTGGCGGGGGGGTTTAGGGGTTGGACTTGGACCTTGACAGGATAAGGGGAGAGGTCCTGGAGGTATCCTACAGGGACGATCTTGCCGGGTACACCGTGGCCAAGGTGGCCACCACAGAAGGAGAAACGGTGACGGTGGTAGGCTCCTTCCCCCAGATCATGGCTGGGGAACGGCTGTCCCTGTGGGGAAGGTGGGTAACCCACCAGCGTTACGGCCTTCAGTTCCGGGCCGAGAAGCTTCACGTGGAGATGCCGGTTTCCGAGGAAGGATTGGTTAGATACCTGTCCTCCGGGCTGCTGCCGGGGGTTGGCCCTTCGGTTGCCAGGCGCATCGTGGAGGCCTTCGGGGCTGATACGCTGGAGGTGCTGGACAACCAGCCGGAGCGGCTTCTTGATATACCTGGCGTGGGGCCTAAACGGTTGGAGGAGATCCGAAAGCGATGGGAGGAACACCGGCAAAGGCGCGGTGTGATGATGGAGATCATGGAGTACGGCATAGGTTTCTCCATGTCGGATCGGATATTTTGCGCCTACGGCGACCTGGCCCCCCAGGTGATAAGGAGCAACCCCTATCAGCTGGCCTATGATGTGAAGGGCATAGGGTTTGTCACTGCGGATCAGATAGCCAAGACCATCGGGTTTGACGATCACGCCCCCGAGAGGCTGGACGCGGGCCTTATGTTCGTGCTCAGGCGTTCCATTGAAGATGGGCACTCCATGCTGCCCGAGGAGGAGCTTTTAAGGGCTGCTGAGAGGCTCCTCAACGTGAAGGGGGAGCTGTTGCCCCAGCGGCTGAAGTTCCTGTGTCAGATGGGAACCCTTGAGGTGGAGAACCTTGGCGGCATGGAGTGCGTTTACCATCCGCTCCTTAAAAGGGCGGAGGAGGAGGTAGCCAGGGCCGTCAAGGACTTGGCCGCCTCCGGAGGACCCAGGCTTAAGCGTGAGCTGGATCTTATGATCTCCGCCCTGGAGGCCCAATGGGGAATGACCCTTGAGGATGCCCAACGGGAGGCGGTGAAGGGGGCCCTTTCCCACAGGATATTCGTGATAACCGGCGGCCCTGGCACAGGCAAGACCACTTTGCTTCGCTTCACCACCGCCCTTTGCCAATCCATGGGGCTTGAGGTGCTCCTTATGGCCCCCACCGGGAGGGCGGCCAAGAGGATGAGTGAGGTCACCGGATTGGAGGCCAGCACGATCCACCGGGCCTTGGGGTATGACCCTAGGTCCGGCGGCTTCCAGAGGGGCAGGGGAGCGCCGTTGGAAGCGGACGTGGTGATGGTTGACGAGTTCTCCATGGTGGACCTTCCGCTGTTCCACGGTCTTCTGTCGGCCCTTGGGGAGGGGTGTTCCCTTGTCCTGGTGGGGGACTGCAACCAGCTGCCTTCCATAGGTCCCGGTACGGTGCTGAACGACCTGATCTCCTCCGGGGCGGTGCCCAAGGTGGAGCTTAGCGGAGTTTTCAGGCAGGCGGGGCAGAGCCTGGTGGTCAGCAACTCCTACCGCATTCTCCGGGGTGAGGAGCTGGATATGCCCTCGTTGGACGATGGGTTTGACTTCGCCTTCGTGGAGGAAGAGGACCCCATCGCGGCGGCGGAGCTTGTGGCGGAGTTAGTGGGTTACGAGATACCCAGACGAACGGGGCTTGATCCCATGTGGGATGTTCAGGTGCTCACCCCTATGCACAAGGGAGACGTGGGGGCAAGGGCGCTTTGTCTTAAGCTGCAGGAGGTGCTGAACCCCTCCGGTGAGCCCCTAAGGCGGGGAGAGGGGGCAATACGAAGGGGAGACAAGGTCATACAGCTTAGGAACGATTACGATCTTGATATATACAACGGTGACATAGGTATTGTAAGAGAAGCCCATGGGGATGGGCTGGTCTTGGATTTCGAGGGGCGGCCCGTAAAGCTGGGGCCCGACGGGGAGCGGAGCATCGCCTTGGCTTACGCGCTGACCATCCACAAATCCCAGGGCAGCGAGTATCCCGCGGTGGTGGTGCCCATATTGCCCCAGCACGCCTCCATGTTGAGGCGGAACTTGCTATATACCGCCCTTACCAGGGCCAAGCGGCTGGCGGTCCTTGTGGGATCCCGCAGGGCGGTTTCCATGGCGGTCAACGCCAAGTCCGACGTGCGCAGGTACGGGGCGCTGAGGTGGCGCCTTTCATCGTTAAAAGGAGGAAGTTTATAAAGGCTATGAAGAAGATGTTCCTGTCGTTGTGCTGCATGTTGTTGGCATCCTTCGCCCCCGCCTTTGCGGAGCAGGGGGACGGCACGTTGTCTCAGATATCCGTGAGGTTTGAGGCCACCTATGCTAACCTTGCGGATCTGGCGGATTCCAGGCTTCCCATGAGGGTCGAGGGCCGGGAGTCCTTTTCCCAGGGGGCCCTCTCCGGTTCCGTGAAGTACGTGATAATACGAAAGGGTCGTCCCGTGGTTCGCCGGGAGGGGGATTCGGTGGCCATGGACGTGCCCCTTTACTTTACCGCCACCTTCTCAGGAGGCTCCATGGGCCTTCCCTTATCCGCCAACGCCGACGGGGAGATGCTGGCCACCGTGGTGGCCAAGCCCAGGGTGTTGCCCGACTGGAGGATATCCACGGATCCCAAGGTGAGGATATCTTGGCGCAAGCCGCCGGCGATTAACATGATGGGCTTGAGGATTTCCTTTCAGCCCGTGGCGGACCGAGTTGTAAGGGATTGGGTGGACCAGAAGAAGGGCAGGATAGATGTGGTCCTCAACGAACGGTTGGCGTTAAAGCGCCGGGCCCAGGAGCTTTGGAACCATATCTCTAAGCCCTTGAGCATAGGGGAAGGGGACATACTTTGGCTTGTGATGAACCCCGAGAGGTTTTGGGCAACCCCGTTGGAGGTCAACGGCGGCGGGGTGTTCATGGCCGCCGGCCTGGACGCGAGGATGAAGGTGGTGGGCGGCGCCTTTCCCGGGAGGCCGGTGGCAAGGCCGTTGCCCGATCTGGTCTCCGGGAGGGGGGACGGCTCTTTCCGGGTTATACTTCCCGCCACCATACACTACGCTTTCGCCAACTCTTTGATCGCCAGGAACTGGACCCCCAGGGACATCCCCCTTCCGAACGACGGGAAGGCCAGGCTTGAGAGGTTCGGGATGACCGGAAGGGGGGACCGGTTTGTCCTTGGCGCGGAGCTCATAGGCACCGACGGCAAGGGAGCTGCCATCAACTCGGTGGTTAACTTCCTTGGCAGGCCCTTCTACGATATCTCCACCAGGACCGTGTCGGTGGAGGATCTGGCGGTGGAGGTCGGCGCCGGCGGTGAGTCCCTGGCGTTCCTTAACGACTCGGTGGTTCCTTCCCTCCGGGACGTCTTGAGGTTCCCCATTGGGGATCAGCTGGATCAGCTTCAAAAGGGGTTGTCAAAGGCGTTAAGCGGTCTTAGCTACGGCGGGGCGAAGCTGGACTTCAGGCCTTCCAGCTTCGGCGTCATAGGGGTGAAGGCGGATTCACAGGGCATCAGGGCGGACGTGCAGGCCCAAGGAGTTCTGGCGGTGTCTATCCGCTAGGGATGGTATCAGCGGATTAATTTAATATGGAGGTGAGGAGGTATGTTAAGGAGTTTGTTCAAGAAGGGCAGGCTGTTTCTTTTCTCAATGTTGCTGGTGGCCGTCTTTGCCTGTGTTGGAGAGGCGGGCTCCGCGTTGGTCTTCCAGACGGACTTTGGGCTCAAGGATGGTGCCGTCTCTGCAATGAAGGGAGTGGCTTTTGGGGAGGACCCAAAGCTTCCCATGTATGACCTTACCCATGAGATACCGCCCTATTCCATATGGGAGGCCTCATACCGGTTGTTTCAGACCGTTCAGTATTGGCCGGAGGGCACGGTGTTCGTGTCGGTTGTGGATCCAGGGGTTGGCACGGACCGGAAGCCGGTTGTAGCCAGGACGAAGGATGGCAGGTATGTGGTTACCCCGGACAACGGAACCCTTACGTTGCTTGCCGATTCTGTGGGACTTGCGGAGGTAAGGGTCATAGATCAGGCCAAACACATGAGAAAGGGCTCCGAGAGGTCTTATACGTTCCATGGAAGGGACCTTTTTGCCTATACCGGAGCCAAGCTGGCTTCAGGCAAGATAACTTTTGAAGAGGTGGGGCCGGTTCTCAAAAAAGATGTGGTGAGGATACCCTATCAGAGGGCTGAGGTGAGGGATGGGGCGGCCTATGGTACCATACCTGTCCTAGACGTTCAGTATGGAAACGTTTGGACCAACATTGGAGAGGGTGTGTTTGGCCTCCTAAAGCCCAGCAAGGGCAAGCTTTACGACGTAAGGATTTTAAAAGATGGCAAGGAGGTTTACCGCGGAAGGGTCCCATTTGTGAACACCTTTGGAGACGTGCCGGAAGGGGAGCCGTTGCTGTACTATAACAGCCTGATGAACCTGTCGTTGGCCCTCAACATGGACAGCTTTGCCGAAAAGTTCAAGGTTTCGTCGGGCCCCGAGTGGTCGGTAGAGGTTCGCCCTGCCAAGTGATCCCTGGTTGGTTGTTTCGTTGAGCTTTATCAGCAAAGACGGGAAGAGGGAGCTGTCCCTCTTCCCGTCTTTTTGATTTTGTGGTAGTTCGACCAGGTTTTCATCCTTTGTTTGAGCGGTTAGTTGCCCTTGCCGCCCTTGCCGTTTCCGCCTCCGTTGCCGCCGCCAGGTTGGTCTGTGGCGCCCTTTTGGGGATTATTCCCCTTACCCAGGGCCAATCCCTTGCCCGATTGGGCTTCAACGGAGCTCAGCATCTGCTGTGTCCTCACCCGCTCCTTGATCATCACCTTAACATGGGCCATCAAGGTCTCCCTTTCCCCTTGGGGAAGGGACTGAAGCTTTTCCTTCACATGGGCCATGACCTTTAGGGCCTCGTCGGCGGTGTACCCCGACCTTGCCATGGAGGAGAGCATCTCCGCCGCGTCCTTCACGTCCATCCCGCTCCTTACGGCTGAGGCCACCGACATGGCGGCCCGGGTAGCCTCCTGGAGGCCGTAGGACGACACCGCCCCGGCTAGGGCCTCCCCCATGTGCTGCCCCGAGTACCTGGCGGTCTCCATGACCATGCTTTTAACCGCCTGCCCCGGCACCCCCTGCAGCGTCTCCGCGGTCCTGATCTGGGCCCTTATGGTGGCCTCCAAAGCTACCCTCTGCCCGTAGGCGGCCCTTTCCGCCACGTCCTGGGGGATGCCAAGCCCCGTCATGGACCTTACCGCAGCCTCCAGCCCCTCGTCCAGCGCCTCGTCTGGCACTTGGTACTCCTCTCCCATGGCTTGCCAGGTTCCAGCGGATGCCAAGAGGAACACCGCAAGGAGAACCCTGCACAATCCCTTCGTGGATATCATCGCAACCACTCCCTGCCGGATAAGCTGATATAATTATAGTCAACTTTCTATAGTTTGGGTAGTTTTTTATATTTTTGTCTTCGCCACCGATATGATATCCGAGAGCAGCGCCTGGGCGGTCTCGTCCCTGCCCGCGCCGGGGCCCGATACCGTTACCTTGCCTAAGTGGTCGGTGGTTATGGTGGCGGCGTTGAGGGCCCCCCTTACCCCGAAAAGGGGGTGGTCTCTTGATATCTCCACCGGCGCCACCTTTGCCTTGACCTCCCCTCCTTCCATCTGAAGGGATGCTATCAGCTTAAATGACCTTCCTGCCTGTTTCGCTCCTTGGATGTGCTCCGGGGTGAGGCCGGATATGCCGGTTCTCTCCACCTGTCCCACCTTGAGCTCCATTCCAAAGGCAACCCATGACAGCACGCAGAGCTTGACCGCCGCATCGAAGCCCTCCACGTCAGCGGTGGGGTCCGCCTCGGCGTAACCCATCTCCTGGGCCTCCTTGAGGGCCTCGCTGTAAGAAAGGCCCTCTTCCATCCGGCAGAGCATGTAGTTGGTGGTGCCGTTCAGTATCCCTTCCACGGACTTGACGCTGCAGCCCGCCAGATCCTCCCGGATGAGCCTGATAAGAGGAGTTCCGCTCATCACCGCTCCCTCGTAGCGGAACGAAAGGCCGTTCTTCCTGGCGGTCTCCTCCAGCTCCCTGGCCGCCACCGCCAGGGGGCCCTTGCTTGTGGTGACGAAGTGGGCGCCGGAAGACAGGGCGCACCTTGCGTGGGATAGCCCCGGTTCGCCGCTTTCCAGGTTGGTGGGGGTGGCATCCGCCACTATGGTGGCTCCGCTTTGCCGGATTACCTCTTCCAATGGCATTGCACCGAAGGGATCCGGCAGCTTGCCCGATGAAAGGCCCCGCAAGATCTTGTCTTCATCCAGCCCCGCCTTGTCCATGGCGGATCCGCACCTTACGTCTCCCACGTAGGTCAGCTTAACGTCTATGCCGTACCGTACCTTCAGGTAATCCCGCTTGCGGGCCAACATGCTCACCAGAGCCTTCCCTACGTTGCCGCAGCCCAAAAGGGCAACCCGGTGTTCCAAAGTCCTCGCCTCCTCGCAGGTTTTAATGGAAGGATTTTTTCCGCCAAGTATATCACGGTTTGCCCTCAACGGCCTTGGAACCTTCCAATGTGGCGGGCAGGACCAGTTTGGTCACCCGGTCGATAAGCGGGACGTCCCCCATGTTGAGATCCGTCAAGACGCAGCGCCCGAAAATCCGCTCCATTCCGTTCATCTTGAGGCTCCAGAGGTTGTGCAGCACCATCGGATTCCCGTCGTGATGCCCCGCGTACAGCATCACGTGTCCCCGCATGTAGAGGATGGACATGAACGGGATTCCCTTCTCAACTATCAGCCTAGTCCTTTCCCGCCTTGATAGCTTCGACAGGTCCAGCCCCGCTAAGGATCCCTGACCGTGGGAGTTCCTTGGCAGCCATATCCCAAAGGGCATGAGGACGTCCCTGGTGGTGGAGGAGCAGTCCCTGTGGCCGTACATCCCGCCCCACCCGTAGGGCTGGTCAAGAAAGGATTTTGCCAGGGCCTCAAGGGCCTCGGCGGTGGCGGGAATCGGGAATGGGCTTATGAAGTCGCTTTTCCTGCCCCTTACAAGCTCTAAGCGGCCTTCATGGGGGTTCCACAGCGGCAACAGAGGCGAGTCCCCCTCAAGGGGTATCAGGGTGCCGGTGGGCGCCGTGAATGCCAAAATGCCGGACTGGTAGGCAATGGAAGCCCCGTCCCTTGTAACCACCCCAAGGGGGGACTCCTGGATCCTTTTGATGGTGTCCTGGTCCAACAGGCCTACCGCGTCCTCCTCCAGCCATCCCGCGGCCCAGGGGGTTATCACAAACAGCCACCCCTCCGACCTGGCGGCCACCAAAAGGGGCTCCATGGGGTTCACCGTTCCGTTCTGAAGCCTGTCGAAGGGGAACGATGTTTTGGATCCCCCTGGGGGCTCGAAAAGTGGTTCCCGGGTGGGAAGGACTCGAAGGTCCGATCGTCTAAGCGCCATCCCCGGGAGCTTTGTCTTTGCCGCCTGGTAGGCCAGGCGGATCCAAGCCTCCTTCTTTGACCGCTCCGCCATCAAGAGGTTCGACCCCGCCAGGGGTGAGTCCAGGATGTTCCGGTGCCAGCCTTCGAAGTCCTCCTTCGGATCAATTAAGATGGCCTCCTGGCTCCAGGGCATGAAGTAGCGGACCTTGAACTGTCTTGTAAGTTCCGTTTGGAGCTCGCCAGGTATGAGCGGCCTTAGGCCTTGGGCCCTTGCGGCCTTGCACAGGAAGATGCAAAGCCCCACAAGACCTAAGATACGGACGAAAAGCCTAGGTTGCGGACGGGACATGAAAAGACCTCCCCGGAAGATGGATTCTCTCCCGGGGAGGATAGCACATCTTAGGCCATTAGCGGCCTCTATGGGGGTTGGAGAAGCTCCTCTTGCGATCCCTTGGGGCGGGCTGGAAGTCCTGCTCGAACCTTACGAAGTCGTTGAGCCCCTCCCGGGCCAACCTATCCCGCCGGCGCTCGATCTGGGAAGCCGCGTAGGGGGAGAGCTCCACAAAGGCGCAACGGTCCTTCAGTTTTATGTTCCCCACGTCCTCCCTCTTCACCCCAAGGCCCCTGCACAGAGCCCCAAGAAGGGATCCCACTTCCCATCCGTCCTGCCTGCCGGAGGGGAACTTCATGGTCACCGCCCCGGAGATGAGCTTCTTGAGGGGACGGTCGGAGGACCGCCGCGGCCTGTCGGAGTTGCGGCCCTTGGCCATCTCCATCTGAACGTCCTCCCGTATGGAGTAGCCCTTGGGCTCGTCGGCAAGGGACCGGCTTAAGAGCCCTGCCACTATCTCCGCCGCGTCGTCCCGCTGGAGTATCTCCTCCGCCCACTCCAGGTACTCCTCGGTCTCCGCAGGGTTGCTTACGCACCACCTCTCCAGCTCCGCCCTGGAAAGGGACTCCACCTCTTCCGCGTCCGGCGCTGGGAGCCACTCCACCTCCAAAGAGGTTCCCCTTATCATGGACCGGAACTCACCAGCCTCCCGGGCGGTAAGCAGGATCAGGTTGCGCCCCTCCTGCCCCGCCCTGCCGGTCCTTCCGCTTCGATGTATGAAGGTCTCAAGGCACCCGGGCAGGCCGAACTGTATGACGTGGGACACGCCGCTTATGTCCAGCCCCCGGGCGGCCACGTCGGTGGCCACCATTATCTGGTTCCTTCCACGCCGCAGGCTCTCAAGGGCCATGTTCCGCTCCCTTTGGGTCATGTCCCCGTGCAGCGCCGCGGCCTTGAACCCCTCGTCGCAGAGCCGTTCCGCCAGCTCCTGGGTTTGCAGCTTGGTGGCGCAGAACACGATGGCCCTGCGGGGACGCTCGAAGAGGAGCACGTTGGCCAGCCCCTCGAACCGCTTCCGGGCGGGTATTATGTAGGCCCTCTGGACTATGTCGTCGTGCTTGGCTGCATCATCCACCAGGGATATCTTCCTTGGGGCGTCCAGGTACTGCTTGGCCAGGGTCACCACCTCTTCCGGCATGGTGGCGGAGAACAGCCAGTTCCTCTCAACCCCCGGCATGGCCTCCATTATGGCCTCCAGCTCGTCCTTGAAGCCCAGGTCAAGCATGTGGTCACCCTCGTCGAGGACCAGGCTACGCACCGTATCGGCTTTGAAGGAGCCCCGCCGGATGTGGTCCAGCACCCTGCCCGGTGTGCCCACCACCACCGCGGCGCCGTCCCGCAGGGCCTTTACCTGCCTCTCCATGTCCATGCCTCCCACCAGGGAGGCCACCTTTATCCTCATCTCGTACCCCAGCCACTGGAACTCCCTGGCGGTCTGAAGGGCCAGCTCCCTGGTGGGGGAGAGCACCAACACCCTGGGGGCCCGTTCCCCAATTTCCATGTTGTTTAAAAGCGGCAAGGCGAAGGCAAGGGTCTTGCCGGAACCGGTCTTGGCCTGGACTATGAGGTCCCCGTCCAGCAAGGTTGGATCCTCAAGCATCCTTACCTGAACCGGCATTGGATGGTCAAAACCCTTGCGCCTTAAGGCGGATAAAAGCTCGTCCCTGATGGGATACTGGTCAAATCGATCGATCGTCATGTGTGCACTACCTCCTGAAGTTTTTGTGAAGGCTCGGGTCTTCCGTCGTCCCCGCCCCCACTGTCCTTCAAGAGTCGGTGCCCTTGTTAAGAAGAAGCTTCGAAAAAACGGCTTTATGCCGGGACGATACGGAAAACTCGCATGGCCTATGTCCCCAAAGGACACCAAAAAGGGGCGCGACCTGCACGCCCCTTTTAAAGTTCCCTGCGAAGTCACTGGATCATTATGGGCCTTTTTCGCGATTTGTCAACTTTATACCGAAAACTTCAGCCCTCTCTCATCTTCCCTTGATCACCATGATTGAAACCAGCCCTATGGATACCCCGATGGATGCTATGACTATCATGATGGCAATCCGGATAAGACTCTTCATCAGAAGTCTGGAGTTGAAATTAAAGTTGAGGGATAGCTTTGGAATGGGCACCTTGGGTAATGGAAGGAATCCTAACCGTTTCCCGCTTCCCCTCTCTTCCTCCCCTTCGGGCTCAACTCCCTGGGGCTGGGAAGCGGAAGGTTGGGAAGGCGGATCCTCCTGGACAAGAGGTTCAAGGGGCGGCTCCTCCATGGGAGGTGAAAGCCCCGGTTCGTGTTCTGAAAGGTCTTGGACCGGAGTGTCGCCTGGGTCGGCGCCATGATCTTGCTCTTCCAGTTGGAACCCTTCCTGTTCGTCGGTTTCCAGGCCGCCGGCTGCTTCATCATGGCGCTGCTCAATTTTTGCCCCCCCTAGGACCGATCGCCTCGGGGCGGCTGAAACGTCGGATCTGCAGGCAGAGCAGAACATGGCGTGCCCCTCGTTGGGTTCCCCGCATTGGGGGCATATCTTAGGGTCCGGATCCATTATCTCCCCCTTGGACAGTTGAGATCCGCACAGGATGCAGAACTTGGCGCTGGCGGAGTTGTTGTACCCGCAGTTCCCGCAAAGCATCATCCCACCCCCTTGGCGCCCCTTCGGACTAGATAGGATGGTCCATATGCTATCACAATTTGCATTATAATAATTTAAACTCAGGAGGTGAGACCTTTGAGCAAGAATAGCAAGGAAGACGACAACCACAAAGAAGTGAAGGATCGCAGGGGTTTTAAGGCCTGGGAGTTTCTGGAGGGACGAGCTGGTTTTGAGGGTCTTGGAGATAGGGCGGCGGAATTCCTTTCCCGTTGCAAGACCGAGCGGGAGGCTGTAAGGTGGCTGGAGGAGAGGCTTTTGAGCCTTGGCTTCGGCGAAGGGGGGCGTATGACCCAAGCTGGAACCTTCATCAACTGGAAGGGCAGGGCCCTTGGGGCCTATAGGCCCGGGAAGCGTCCCGCCGCTCAAGGTGTCAGGATAACCGCCTCTCACGGGGACTCTCCCAGGATAGACCTCAAGTCAAAGCCCCTCTACGAGGAAAAGGGGCTTCTCATGGGTGACTGCCATTACTACGGGGGGATAAAGAAGTATCAGTGGGTTAACGTGCCCCTTGAGATCCGGGGAGAGGTGCACTTTAAGGACCGGACCACTGCGGTCCTGGACGGTGGGAACGTTAAGCTCATGATCCCCGACCTGGCGCCCCACCTTGACCGCAATCTGGATGGAAGAAAGGCCAGCGAGACCATCAAAGGCGAGGACCTGGACGTGATATTAGGCCACAGGCCCGGCGCCGAGTCGGTTAAGGAGCAGGTTTTAAGCACCCTGAAGGACCGCTACGGCGCATCGGAGGACGACTTGGTCTCAGCGGACCTGGCGCTGGTCCCCGCGGGGGACGCCTTCCTCTCTGGTTTTGACAGGTCGCTTCTTACTTCCTACGGTTTGGACGACAGGATCTGCGTGTACACCTCCTTCGAGGCCTTCTTGTCCGCCCGGGACCTTGAGGTCGGTGCGGTGTTCCTATGTCTTGACAGGGAGGAGATAGGGAGCGAAGGGGTAGGGGGTGCCCAGGGAGCCCTTTTGAGGATTCTCATGTCCTACGTGCTGGAGGCGGAGGGGGCCGTGGGGGCCTTCCAGCTTGACAGGGCGCTGGCGGCTTCGGAGGCCATAAGCGCCGACGTCACCGAGGCCTTCAACCCCATGTACAAGGATGCCTTTGACCTCAACCAGCTGCCGGTGGCGGGGGATGGGCCCGCCATGATGAAGGGCACCGGCTTGAAGGGCAAGTACGACGGCAGCGAGAGCAGGGGGGAGTTCGTGGCCAAGGTGAGGGGCTGGCTCGACGAGGCCTCCGTTCCCTGGCAGGTGGGGAGCCTTGGCAAGGTGGATTCCGGCGGGGGCGGCACCGTGGCCAAGTACCTGGCAAGACACGGCATTGACGTCCTGGACATGGGGCCAGCGGTCATATCCCTGCACGCCCCGTTTGAGATCATGAGCCTGGCGGACGTGGCTGCCACCATGGCGGCCTATGAGGCCTTCTACCAGGGTAGGTAGTGGGCCCCAAAGGCAAGAGATGAGCCCAAGGGGGCATGGGAACCCTAAGAGCCCCCTTGGGCTTTTTCAAGGAGCCGGTGTTTAGCTGAAGCTTACCTTCGGGGCTGTGCGCTCCGATGGATCCTCCAGCTGGAAGAAATCCCTCTTGGAGTACCCCATGCTGCGGGCCACTATGAGGCTTGGGAAGGAGTCCACCATTATGTTGTAGTCCCTGACCGTCCCGTTGTAGTAGCGCCTGGCGAGCTGTATCTGATCCTCCAGCTCCCCCAGCGTCCGCTGGAGCTCCGAGAAGTTCTCCGAAGCCCTAAGCTGCGGGTATGCCTCCGCCACCGCAAAGAGGCTTCTTAAGGTCTGGGTGAGGCCGTTCTCCACCTGGGCCCTCTCAGACACGGATGAGGCGGAGTTCATCTGGTTCCTGAGCCTTGCCACCTCCTCGAAGACCTCCTTTTCGTGGGAGGCGTAGCCCTTCACGGTCTCCACCAGGTTGCCCACCAGATCCCAACGCCTTTTGAGCTGAACGTCAACGCCGCTCCAAGCCTCGTCCACCATGTTCTTGAGCTTCACGAACCGGTTGTAAATGCTCAAAAACCAAATGCAAAGGACCACCACCAACCCAAGTATCCCTAAAAACACCATCTCACTACGCCTCCTTTTTGGGTTATAAAGATCTAAACAACTTTTACGTGAAGCCTTCTTTGCGGCGGGCTTCCCTTGTCAGCCCTACCAGCCGCCGCCTCCTCCTCCGCCGCCTCCCCCTCCGGAGGAACCGCCGCCTCCGAAGCCCGAGGAGGAACCGGGGGGAGTTGAAGCGGAGGCTATGGAGGAGGCTATGCCGCTTGATAAGGCCTCCCCGAATCCGCTCCCAAGGTCCGACAGGCCGCCGTAATACCAGATGGGCATGTAACTTTGGGAAGTTTCCCCGCGGCTTTGGGCCTCCTGGGCCATGGCGTTAAAGCGCTCTGACCAGCGGTTTTCGACGTCCAGCGCCATTGCCCATGGAAGGTAGGATTCAAATGTCTTGATATCCATCTCGGGAGGTGTGAGCCGATCCAGCCTCTCCTTTTCGGTCACCGATAGGAACATCCTGAAGCCCTCCAGCTCGTCCAGGACCTGTCTTCCCCCTTCGGTGGGGGCCTTGAGCAGGAACTTGAATATCCCAATGGAGATGCCTGCGGTGAAAACCTGAAGGGCCCCTCCAAGCCCCGCCGACATCGTAACTCCGTAGAGGCCTATTATCTCCCCTATCATGAATGGGACGGAGAAGAGGCTTAAGAACAGGGCCTTGGCGAAACGCTTGAAGCCCCTCATGCTGAAGTAGTCCGCCCAGGCGGATCTTACCGCCGCCATGAGGACCAACACCCCGATGGTCCATACGGAAGTCCATAGGCCT
The DNA here is from genome assembly GCA_026417795.1 of Thermanaerothrix sp. NCBI lineage: Bacteria > Bacillati > Chloroflexota > Anaerolineae > Anaerolineales > Anaerolineaceae > Thermanaerothrix > Thermanaerothrix sp. The sequence continues at coordinate 25,194 of JAOACP010000015.1, read as the reverse complement.
ATGAAGATGCCCCCCTCGCTCTCCATGAGGCTTAGCAACAGGGCCCCGATGGATGCAAGGCAGATTAGGCTTCCCCCAATCCAGTGGAGCAGGTTGGAGTGATAAAACCTTCCTTCCAGGGAGTCGTTCAAGAGGTCCTTCAAGGCCCTTTGGGCCGCCTGAAGCCTCTTGTGCTCCTCCTGGGTTATGGTTATGCTCTTCTGCCCCGACTGGAAGAGGTTGGCCAGGACAACCGCCACGTGGGTTGGGGCGTCCTTGAGGTCCGGGTTCATGAGCTCCAGCCGGTATGTCTTCCCAAGCCTTTCTATGGCCACGAATCCCTTGACCGCCCCGTCCACTATGGAGCAGGCCATGCATTTGTTGTCGAAACCCATGAGCCTGAGCGCCCTTGCCGCCGGGGCTGAAATGCCTTCGGGAGGGTAGAAGCGGGGTATTATGGTGCCCCCCGCGGGATCCCTGCCCACCTTAAACCATATGAAGACGAAGTAGAACACCCCAAGGGCGCATAGGGCATAGCCGATGCCGCGCCACCAGGAGGGCCTGAGCCCCGCCACCTTTGGCGGCACGTCCTTCACCAGCCCCTTGGGGAACGCCGCCGCTATGGTCAGCCCTTCCCCGGGCCCTAAGGGCCTTGTGGTCCAGAACAGGGCGCTTCCGTCGTCGTCCACCTTGAACTTGGCGTCCTTTCCCTTGGAGCCCTGGGGGCCGGTGAAGGCGTCAAGGGCGGTGAAGCGGCCATTGTTGGGAAGGTACACCCTGCACGCGGCGGCGGCTATGGGGAAGCCCCATCCGTTGCCGGTCACGTTCCAGTAAAGCTCGTCGTGATCCTTAAAAAAACCAACCTGCCTTGTGGTGGTGTAGGTTATGTCGTACCGGTACTTGCCAGGGGCAAGGAACCTGTCCTTGGATCCTATGTAGAGCCTCACCCCGTTGGACATGCCTTCCGTGTGCCAATCCTCCGGAGCTCCGTCCCTCTTGACGCTTACCACCTTGAATGGGACCCGGATCGTCCTGCCGGTGGGGGATTCGTAAACGGTGGGGAAGTCCCTGAAGATGCCCCGCCTTATCATGTTGCCCTCCCCGCGGACCACTATCGTTTCCGTAACGGCGATCGTGCCGTCATCCCCTATCCTTACCAGGCTTCCGAAGCTGAGGATGGCTTCGTTAGCCTGGGCCCCGGAGGCCCAAAGGCACCCAAGGATTCCAAGGATCATCCAAAGCCGCTTTAAACCGTACCCAATTGCCCTCACCGTCCGCGCCCCCTTCCCCTCTCCCCCTCGTGGGACCTTGGGAAAAGAGTCTGTTAAAGCTATTTTGAAAGGTATTATAATCCAAGGTCCGGTGGATTGGTGATATTGATCAAGGGAAAAGTCCTTGCCGATATATATTTTCGTCCTTTCAATATGGATTAGCGCCTTAGGACTGGTGCGGGAGGTGCTTTGCGTGGCTACGATGAAGGACGTGGCTGAGCTGGCTGGAGTGGATAAGGGTACGGTGAGCCGGGTGCTCAAAGGGGACCCCAGGATATCGGAGCTCACGGCCCAGCGGGTGTGGGACGCGGTGCGTAGGCTCGGCTACAGGCCGGATAGGTTGGCCTCGGGGCTTGCGGCGGGTCGGTGGGACCTTTGTGGGGTGGTGGTTCAGGATGACTTCGGATGGTGGCTGGGCCCCCTGTTGGATGGCTTTGCCAGGGGGCTTTCCCTTAAGGGCAGCTCCGTATTGGTCCTTGGGGGCCGGTGGGGCAGGGGGCCCTTTGACGAGCTGGTGGGGCGCAAGTTGGAGGGAGCGCTTTGGATGGGGGAGCCGCACTCAGCCGCCCATGGGGCATTCAACCTTCCGTTTCCGGTGCTCTGCTGGGGGGACGTCGAAGAAGAGGGTGCGGCTTCCATAGGCTTCCACCAGGAGATGTTGGTGGAGGCCCTGCACGAGGCGGTGGGGCCTTTCCGCTACATGGGAGGGCGCTGGAGCCCCTTTTCGTTTCTCCAAAGCCGCCAGGATCCTGATGGAAGGGCTTTGGTATGGGATGGGACGGCCCGTTGGGATCCCGTTCCTCCTGGCGTGTCGGTTGTGCTTGGACCTCCCCCTGGGATGGCGTGTCCAGGGGTTTGGACCGTGCTGCTGAATCCAAGGGAGGTGGGCCTTGCCTGCGGCAGGGCCCTTGGGAGGCTCATCAAGAATCCCGAAATCCCTATGAAGATAAGGCTTGAAATAAGGCCCTCGGCGCCTAAAGCATCTGAGTGAGCTCTGCCGAGGGCCTCGGGGTTGATCCGGAATAGATCCGGGTCAGGGCTTACCTCATGTGTTCCCTTATCTGCCCCAGGGTCACCCGGGTCAGCTCCGACCGTGGAAGCAGCTTGAGTATCTCCCATCCGATGTCCAGTGAAGTTGAGATGTCCCGGTCCTCATCGGCGCCCTGGCGGAGGAACCGTTCCTCAAAGGCGCTTCCGAAGGCCATGGAGAGCTTGTCGTTCTTGGACAGCTCCTCCTCTCCCACCACCGACGCCAGGGCCCTTACGTCCTGGACCCTGCTGTAGGAGGCGAAGAGCTGGCTTGCCAGGTTGGGGTGGTCCTCCCTGGTGTAGCCCTTCCCTATGCCGTCCTTCATGAGCCTTGAGAGGCTGGTGAGCACGTCTATGGGAGGGTATATGCCCTTGGAGTTTAGCTCCCTGGAGAGGACTATCTGCCCCTCGGTTATGAAGCCCGTAAGGTCCGGTATGGGGTGGGTTATGTCGTCGTTGGGCATGGTGAGGATCGGCAGCTGGGTGACGCTGCCGGGTCTGTCCTTTAACACCCCCGCCCTTTCGTAGAGGCTTGCCAGGTCGCTGTAAAGGTAGGAGGGGTAGCCCTTCCGGCTTGGCACCTCGCCGGCTGCGACCCCCAATTCCCGCAGGGCCTCGCAGTAGTTGGTCATGTCGGTGATGATGACCAACACGTGCATACCTAGTTCAAAGGCCAGATACTCCGCCGTTGTAAGGGCCATCCTGGGAGTGGCTATCCGTTCTATCACCGGGTCGTCCGCCAGGTTCAGAAACGTGACCATGTTGTTGTTCCGTCCCCGATGGGCAAGCTCCCTCATGAAGAACGATGCGTCGTCGTGCTTTATGCCTATGCCGGCGAAGCACACTGCGAAGCTCTCGTCGCCCACTATCTTAGCTTGGGTGGCGATCTGGACCGCAAGCCGGTTGTGTGGCAGGCCGTTGCCGGAGAAGATGGGCAGCTTCTGTCCCCTTATGAGGGTTGTAAGGGTGTCTATGGCGGAGATGCCAGTGTGGATGAAGTTCCTTGGATACTGGCGGGCCACGGGGTTTAACGGCAGGCCGTTGACCGGAACTCGCTTGCCCCCGTAGACGGGGCCGCAGCCGTCTATGGGTTCCCCTATGCCGTTGAAGGTCCTCCCCAGCATGGATTTTGACAGGGAGATCTCAAGGGGCCTTTTGAGGAACCGCACGGAAGTGGAGGAGGGCACCAGATCCGAGGTCCCCTCGAATACCTGAACGGTTATGGCCTTTTGACTTACCAACACCACCCTTCCCCTGCGGGGCAGGCCGTCCTCGGGGACCACCTCCACAAGCTCTCCGTATCCTACGTCAGGAACCGCTTCCATGAATATAAAGGGTCCTGTTATGCGCTGCAGCCCCTTGAACTCAGCTATGGCCATCGGGCCTCACCTCCTCTCTTCCCTGGTCACCGCGGTCCTCTCCCTGGCAACCCGTTCTATGTGGGAGTCCAAGCTCCTCTTGTGCTCCTCAAAGGATTTGACGTCGTCGGGTTGGAGCTCCCTTAGATGGGTCATGGCGTCCACCGATTCATGATCCTTCAGGAGCGACAGGGGGACCCCCTTCTTTATCAAGGCCTCGCACCGGTCGTGGAAGTACAGTATCCGATCCAGGATGGCGAAGCCCTTTGACGGGGGAGAGTAGGCGTCGGGGCCGAAGGCGCTCTGCTGGAGGTATCCGTTCTTGAGGAGAAAGGCGGTGAAAGCCACCAGCTTCTGCTCGTCGGGCAGCACGTCCTCTCCCACGAGCCTTATTATCTGTTGTATCTTGTTGTCCTCCCCCAGTATTTGGACCGCCCGGTTCCGGAGCTCCCCCCATCGGGAATCCACCGTTGAGGCGAACCAGTCCTCCACCTCCTGGGCGTACTCGCTGTAGGAGTCGAGCCATGATATGGCAGGGAAGTGCCTGGCGTTGGCCAGGGATTTGTCGAGCCCCCAAAAGCAGCGGATGTAACGCTTGGTGTGTCTGGTAACCGGTTCAGTGAAGTCCCCTCCGGGCGGTGAGACCGCCCCTATTATGGTTATGCTTCCCGTGTCGCCCCCCAGGGTTACCACCCGCCCCGCCCTTTCGTAGAACTCCGCCAGCCGAGTGGGAAGGTAAGCGGGGAAGCCCTCTTCCGCGGGGATCTCCTCCAGTCGTCCGGATATCTCCCGGAGGGCTTCCGCCCACCGGCTGGTGGAGTCCGCCATGAGGGCCACGTGGTATCCCATGTCCCGGAAGTACTCAGCAATGGTGATGCCCGTGTATATGGAGGCCTCCCGGGCGGCCACCGGCATGTTGGAGGTGTTGGCGATGAGTATGGTCCTCTCCATAAGGGGTCTTCCGGACCTTGGGTCCTCAAGGACTGGGAACTCTTCCAGCACGTCGGTCATCTCGTTTCCCCGCTCGCCGCAGCCTATGTAGACCACCACCTGCGCCTCGCTCCACTTCGCCAGCTGGTGCTGGGTGACGGTCTTGCCGGTGCCGAAGCCGCCGGGTATGGCGGCGGTGCCCCCCTTGGCTATGGGGAAGAGGCCGTCGATGACCCGCTGCCCCGTTACCAGCGGTTCGTTGGGCAGCAGCCTCTGCCTGTAGGGACGTGGGGTCCTCACCGGCCACCGCTGGACCAAGGGGATCTGCATCTCCCTTCCGGAAGTGTCCTTCACCAGGGCCAGCCACTGGTCGGACCTTACTGGTCCTGAGGGTTTTATATCCACTATCTCCCCTTCCACGTCGGGGGGAACCATTATCCTGTGCTTTAGAAGCGGCGTCTCCTGGACCTCGGCCACCACCATCCCGGGGAAGGCCATGTCCCCCTTTTTCGCCAGCACCGTTACCTCCCAGGTCCTCTCCGGATCAATCTGGGGCACGTCTACGCCGGGCATTATGTATATCCCCTGGCGCTCCATGAGCTTGTCCAAGGGCCTTGCTATGCCGTCGAAGAAACCGCCTATGAGCCCCGGCCCCAGCTGCACCGAAAGGGATTGCCCGCTTCCCTCGATGGCCTCTCCCACCTTCAATCCCTGGGTGTCGTCGTATACCTGGATCAGGGCCTCCTGGCCGTCCATGCGGATTATCTCCCCCAGCAGCTTCCTGGGGCCTATGTAGACCATCTCCCTCATGCCGAAGCTGCCCATGGAAGAGCCTTTTATGACCGGGCCGTTGACCATGGTCACCAGCCCCCTCCTAGCAGAAGCCTCCAAATCGCTCCCCCCTTAAAGCAGTTGCAGCAGCCTCTCCGCCACCGTGTCGGCCATCTCCCTGGACCTGCTCTGCCAGTCCAAGCGGACCTCCTTGCGCCGATCTTCCGAGGATAGCCAAAGTCCCCCGGTTATGGGGGCCGGTTCCGGATCGAACACCAGGTCCGCTTCCGGGCATTGGGTCTTCACCAGCCATACAACCCGGTCCCCCAGGTCCTGATCCGACGCGCTCAGCCTTATCCTGTAGGCCCCATCGAACCCCGCCGCCTCCAGCCCCTCCAGGGCCAACCCCGCCAGTATCGAAGGGTAGTCATCCCTCTCCCGAAGGCGGGTAAGCTCGTCCCGGAGCATGGATATGGCGTCCGATATGAGCCGGTTCTGGAACCTCAAGGTCTCCAGCGAATCCTCCCTCTCGGCGTTTATCACCTGTCTTAGCCTTATGTCCTCTCCCCGGCGGCGGGCGTCCTCAAGGATAAGTTCCTCTTCCTTCTCTAGCTTCTCCCGCTGTTCATTGAGCCACCTGTCCAGCTCTTCCTGGGCCTGTCTTATGGTATCCCTTCGCTTGGCCTCCGCCTGGTCAAGGATCAGCTCCCTTAGGGCCTCCAGCTTGTCATCCCGGATCGTCATCCCACCTTCACCCCTATGGCATCCTGAACGTACCTGGTCAGGAAGTCCTCGCTGCGCCTCATGCCGTGCCGGTCCGGTATTTCAACCAGAAGGGGGAGTTCCCCCCGCTGCCTCAGATCCCGCACCTTATGGGGTGCCGCGCTGGCCGCCAGCTCCGTTATGACCAGGATCCCCACGTCCTTCATGTTGCTAAGGACTTCGTCTATGGCCGCCTCGGTGGCCTCCTTCCCATGGACCACAACCCCCTCTATGCCCGCAAGCCTCATTGCCACAAGGGTGTCGTGGTTGTCGCTTATGAGAAAGGCCTTCATGTCACATCTTTCCCATTATGAGGAGGGAGACGATGACGCCGTATATGGCGATCCCCTCCGCCAGACCCAGGTATATGAGGGTGGTGCCCAGCATCTGGGGCTTCTCTCCCACGAGGCCCAGGGCGGCGGCGCCAACTCCGCTCACCGCAATGCCGGCGCCCAAACACGCAAGACCGGTGGAGATGCTGGCCCCTATGAATCCAAGCCCCGAAGCCCCCAGGGACCCCGCCTTCGCAGCCCCCTCGGAGGCCCAGGCGCTGCCCGACAGGGACAATATGACGCCCGCAAGCATGAGGGCCCCCGAGAGCAGCATCGCCGCGCCTAACACTCCCCGGGGATTGGGGACCCGCTTACCCCTGAGGCCGTACCCCGCCAACATCATGGCTCCAACGGTGAAACAGCAGATCATAAGTCCAAGCATGGTAACATCCCTCCATTTGGTTTGTTTTTAAATTTTAAACTTTAAATTTTAAATTGCCCGGGGCAACCTGTGCCAGATTTCCCCTCAGATCCCCCTTGGGAGGTGCCTGCCTTCGATGTCCATGTTCCTGGCCTGCCACTCCACCGGACGGAAGCTCCTGCCTCCACCCCGGTAGAACTTGCTGAAGAACTCGTAGTACTCCAGCCTCAGGGTCTGGATGAACACGATGAGGCCCTCCAGGCCCACGATGACCAAGTTGCCCGCTATGAGTATCGCCGCCCTGAAGAAGAGTCCTCCCGGCAGATCCTTAACCATGTCGGACAACATCATCACCGCCAGTGACAGCCCCACGTGGTTGAGGGCGAAGGCGGCCAGCCTCACGAATGAGGCGGTGTTGCTTAAAAAGGACATCATCCCGTGAAGGGCCTCGAAGGCCTTCATGTAGAAGGGTTCCTGGTGGCCTTCCTGGGGGGACCTCAAGATGACCCTGGCCAGCGTGTCCCGGAACACCATGCACAGCACCAAGGTGCCTAACAGGGCTGATATCGCCCACGACGGCACCGGCAGCGGGAGCCCTTTGAAGGATGAGTAGAGCACCACGGCGGCCCCCCAGTAGAACATGAGCCCCGCAAGGCCGCCTCCGTCGAAGAGCAGCCGTCCGAAGTTCCCCTTCCTGTACTGGGTCACCATGTTAAAGACCATGCCTATGCTCACCATGGCCACCCCCACCGTCACGGCGGTGGCTATAAGGCGCTCCATATCCCTCATGGGGGAGAGCCAAAGGGACGGTAGAAGCCCTTCTATCCCGAAGAAGCTGCCGTAAAGGAACCCGAACAGGATGGATGACGAGCCTGCGTAATAGAGCACCGTGGCCATGGATTGCCTCATGACCTTCTTTTGCTTTAGGAACCATGCGCCGGCCATGAGCATGAGACCATGTCCCACGTCGCCGAACATGAAACCGAAGAAGAGGCAGAAGGTCACCGCCACCGCAAAGGACGGGTCTATCTCGCCGTAGGAAGGGGTGCTGTAGAGCCCCACGATGTCCTGAAAGGCCCTTACCAGCCTGGAGTTCCTGAGCAGGGTGGGAACCCATATGGCGTCGACCCTTCTTGATACGTCGTCCACGATCATGTGGCTTCGGGGAGCCAGCGCCATGATCCGACCTTTTACCTGTTCAAAGGTGTCCTCCGGTATCCAGCCCGAGAGGACGAACAGGCCGCTTACCTCCCCCCTGTTGGAGCACAGCTCGTATATCCGCTGCATGGTGTACACCCGGGAGTAGAGCTCCTCGTATAGCTTCCTGTCCTTCTCAAGGCGCCTTCGGGATGCCCCCTTAAGGACCTCTACGGCCCTGCGGGTCTTCTCGATCTGGTCCTTGAGATCCTCCTCGGAGCCCTCCATATCCGACGGTATGACGGGGTACTCCTTGAAGTATATGGAGTCCAACAGCTTCCTCACGTTTGTCTCGTATCCTGGGAACGTGAAGACCAGGCACCAGGTGTTTGAGTCCGTTACCTTGACGGGCCTTACGATCACCGGGGACTCCTCGACCGCATCCTCAAGGCGTTTGAAGTTCTCGGTGCTGGCCCTTCCGAAGAAGAACCTGGAAAAGCTCGTGTAGCTCAGGTCCTTCCCCGAATGGCCCGCCTCCTTGACGGCGGAGCTCAGTATCAGGGATGCCTCCAGGTGGTCAAGCCTCTCCTCCAGGGCGTAGAGCCTCTCCTTCCATACCCTTACTACCTGGGTCACCTTCTGGACTTCCCTGGATATAACCTCAAGACACATGGACTTGTCCACCATTACCGGGAACGGCTCGGGAAGCGGTTCCCCCGAGGCGGTCCAAAGGGCCGAGAGGTCCATCAGAAGCTGGTCATAGGGGTTCTCGGGTCTGGAGGTTATCTTAGATCTTATGGCGCGGTCGGATATCAGGTAGTCCAGCGGCATGGGATGAAATCCTCCGCACAGCACCATCTCCCGGGCCACCGCCTCCATCTCGTCTCCCGGCCCTATTATCGTAAGGGCCAGCATCCTCGTCACTGCCACATGGAATCCCCCCTAGCTATGAGAGGCCTTGAAAGGTACAACGCCGCGTTCCTCCTGTCGTAGTCGTACCGCACGTCCTCTATGGCGGTTATGATGTCCTCCACCTCCAGCTCCCGCACGTACAGGTAGAAGAACGCCGATTGGAACGATGGCGGCCTACGCCGGAGAAACCCGATGGCCTTGAGGAACAGGTGCCTTTTTAGGTTCCTCTCGACGCCCATGTCGTCGTTCATTATTTTTTGATTGAACACATGCCCATATGGGGTGGAAGAGATGGCGTTGGAGAAGGCCTCCTCCCCCTGGGTTCTGCAAAGGGCCCTTAGGGTTTCCGGGGAGAGCCGGTGTCTATGGGGCAAGAGTTGCCCCATGGTCTCCTCCGGCCCCATCTGGAAGAAGAACCTGGCCCTGTATATGGTGTATAGATTGAAAAGATCCCACCTCTCCCCCAGAAACTCCTTGACGTGTTTCCCATCCTCTGTAGGGAGCTTCGAAAGCGCCTTTGCCACGTTGCCCTCCGCGGTCATGTCCAGTGCCATCTCCGCGTTGAAGAGGCTCCTAATCTCCCCATCCTGGAGCTTCCTCAAGGGCTCCTCCAGCGAGGCGTGGTAGGGGGTTTTCCTGAGGGACGACAGGACCTGGCTAAAGCTGGAGGCGGCAAGCAGCCCTTCGTAGGGCACCTTGGAGAGGGGAACGTGGTAGAGCTTGTTTTGAAGCCCCGCGGGATCCTTTCTCCCGCTGTGGATGTGCCTTAGGATGGACTTTAAGTTCTCCGAGTCCTTTCTCCATGCCCAAGCGGTGAGGAAACGGGCCCTGGGCCCGGCGGATCTTGCGATGAACGCCCCGGTTTCGTCCAACGGTATCCGTTTGAGCTGTCCCTCCAGGTCATACCTGTGGATCTCGCCGGGGGGCAGCTGCAACAGGTACTCTTTATAGCCCTCCTCCCTTTTGAGCCTTGCGGCTATCTCTTCCATGCTGTCATGATGAAGCAGCTCCCACAGGGCTTCGTCGCTGAGGAGGTTGGAGAGCATTACCTTGGCCTTAACCCCGCTGGAGATCCTCTCTCCGTTGGCGCTGAACGTGATCATCGCCCCCTGCGTCTCCCTTCCAGTATGGCCTCCGCCTCCTCTAGGGCGATGGCGTGGACCACCTGGCGGGCGTTCTCTTCGAAGGCCCTCTGCATGCGCTCCCTGCGGGCCTTGCCGTTGCGGATTATCTCCTCCGCCTCCGCCTGGGCGGCGTTGCGGGCGTTCTCCAGCATGGCCGCCGCCCTCTGCCGGGCAGCGGATATCCGCATGTCCCTCTCCCTTATGAAGTCCTCCTGCCCCTTCCGTATCAGGGTCTCCGCCTCATCCTTGGCCTCCTGCACCAGCCGCTTTGCCTCGCTCTCGGTCCCCAGCAGGACCGCCATGGTCTCCTCAAGGGATGTCAACTATCCTCACCTCCTCGGCCTTCCTTGGCCGCCTTCATCCTCACGAAATCCTCCCTGTCCATCTCCTCCAGGGCATCGGATATGAACCTTGCCGCCTCCTGGTTGTAGGGGATTATCACCTTCTTCAGCGCGTTGACCCTGCGGTAGGTCTTCCTTATCTGAACCGCCAATCGGTAGACCGAGTTTTCCACCTCCGCCAGCTTCAGTATCAGGGCTAGAACCCTCCGGGCGTTAAGGTATGCCCGATCCATTGGGCACGATGAACCTATGAGGGAGTAGCTTGGGATGGGCGATTCGTCTATGGGATCCACCTCTGGGATGTCGACGCCCATGACGGACCTAAGACGGATGGTTATCCCGTCGGTTATGGGAATGGATCGGGCCATCTCCTCCACGGTGTCTATGCCCGTGGACACGTTGGCCCTCTGAAGGGAGGAGTATGCCTCCTCGAAGAGCCTTCTCATCTCCCCCTGGATCTTACTGGCGGACTCCATGTGCTTCATGAGCTCCATCATGAGGATCTGCCTCTTCTGCTCCAGGAGTTCATGTCCCTTCCTGGCAAGGTCCAGGGCCTTCATGACCTTGCTCAGGTTACCACGCGTAGGTGCCGGCTTGGTTCTCATGGGTCCTTAACCCCCTTAGCTGGAGGGGCTTTCAAAAGTCCCTTTTATAGATTATCCTTCAACGGCGGTGCATGGCAATGGAGTTCTACTCCCGAGTCCAATTTAAGTCAAGACCCCTGCCAGCGAGGGAGGTATCATGTGATGTTCTTCCTGTTCATCGGTGCCAGTGATGTGTGCAAGATACCCGGTATATCTGCGGCTGGTGCGAATCCGGAGGTTATACCTTTCACCGCCGCCGCAGACGCGGACGTGCTCTACTACGGACGTCCCAGGGTGGTTGACGCGGTTCCGGTTGATCCGGAAGGGCACCCGACGCCGGCGCTTATAACCAGGGCTGCCTGGGAGATGGCGAGGTTCCCGTTCCTCGTGATACGGTGCGGGTCTTACCTACCTCCCGCCTGTCCGCACGTGGACCTAAAATGTCCTCCCGGCGGGGATCCGTCGGCCGTTTCGGCGGTTCCCAACGCAATGGAGATATTCGATGCCTCCCTGGAACTTGGCAGGTCCATGGGGGGCTTGGAGGGGCCCTACGTGATAGGGGAGTCCGTGCCTGGCGGCACCACCACCGCCCTCATGGTGCTTAGATCCTTAGGTGTTGACGGAATGGTCTCCTCTGCGGGGCCCCTTAATCCCATAAGCCTCAAGGAGGCCATATGGGAGAGGGGATGTTCAAGGTGCGGCGGAGGCTTTGGAGCCTTCAAGGGTGATCCTCTTAAGGCCGTTCAAGAGATGGGGGATCCCATGCAGGCCGCCGTGGCGGGTTTCGTTTGGGGGCTGCCCAAAGAGGCCCGGGTGGTGCTGGCCGGTGGGACTCAGATGTTGGCGGTGTTGGCAGTTCTTAGGGCCATGGGATGTGATAGGAATATATCGGTGGCCACCACCAAGTACGTGGCCCAGGATAAGTCCTGTGCGTTCTTTGAGATGGCATCTTCCCTCGGAGCCGATCCCTATGCGGCCCCCTTGGACTTCTCTCGGTCTTGCCACAGGGGGCTTTCGGACTATGAGAGGGGATACGTTAAGGAAGGCGTAGGGGCCGGCGGCGCCGTTTGGTATGCCCAGGAGCTTGGAGTTTCGGTGGAAAGCCTTTGCGGGAAGGTGGAGGAGATTTACTCCTTGATGATGGGATTTAAGGACAAGCCCTAGGCTATGGATTCAAGGTTTCGTGGAGATCTTGGACTTCTAGCGGCGGCGCTTTCGATGGCTGCCTTGGGAGGGATCATCGCGGGGGCGTCGACGGGGGAGTGGCGGATGCCCTTGATGGAGGTGCTCCGAGCCATCCTCCAAGGTCCTCCTTCGAGAGAGGGCCTGGGAAGTCCTTTCGTTGTTTGGTACCTAAGGCTTCCAAGGACCCTTGGGGCGCTGCTTTCCGGCGCCGCCCTTGGCTTTGCGGGAGTGATATTTCAGAGCGTCTTCAGGAACCGTCTGGCGGAGCCCTATACACTTGGGGTGGCCTCAGGGGCGGCCTTTGGGGCGGCGGCGGCCATCCTCTTGGGGATGAGCCCCTCCGGAGGCGCCCTATTGGGCAGCTTCGCCTCCCTTGTGGCGGTGCTCTCCTTGTCCTTGGGCGCCGGCCCTTCGGGGATGATAATGTCCGGCGTGGTGATCAGCTCCGTCCTTGGGGCGGGGTTGACGTTGCTAAAAGCCCTGGCGGGGGAGAAGGTGTCCGCCATAGTGCTTTGGCTTATGGGAAGCTTCTCCGGCGCCACCTGGTACGGGGTTTTGCTGGCCCTATTGGGGGCCCTCTCGGGTTTGCTTACATCCATGGGGCTTCGCAAGGAGCTGGACCTCTTAGCCTCCGGTGCGGATCTGTCTTCCCTGGGGGCCCGGGAGAGGCTGGTGAGGGTCTTGGCCCTGATTGGGGCATCCTGTGCGGCGGCGTTGGTGGTGGGGCAGTTTGGGGTGATAGGCTTTGTTGGGTTGGTGGCCCCTCACATGATAAGGCTTGTCCTAGGTCCTTCCAGCCTTGGGCTCTCCATCTGCTCCGCCCTTCTGGGAGGAGTCCTGCTGGTGTGGGCGGATGTGATGTGTCGGATGTTGGATGAGATGCCCGTGGGTGTCGTTACCAGCCTGATGGGAGGGCCGGTGTTCCTATGGCTGGTTTGGAGGGGCCGCGGCGATGCTTAGGGCCCAGGGGATATGGGTAGAACTAGGGGGCCGGGAGATACTTAAGGGGGTTGACCTGTCCCTTGCCGAAGGGGGCGTGACCGCCCTGGTGGGCCCCAACGGAAGCGGCAAGAGCACGCTGCTTAAGGCCCTTGGATGCCTCGTCCCCTTTCGTGGTTCGGTGGCTTTGGATGGGCTGGAACTCAGTAGGCTCCCAAGCCGCCAGAGGGCTTCGTTGGTGTCCTTAATGCCCCAGTCGGTGACCTTTGAGAAGGGTTTTACGGTGCGCCAGGTGGTCACCATGGGGCTTTACCCCCTGGTGGGGCCCTTAAGGGGCTATGGCAAGCGGGAGTGGGACATGGCGGAGAGGGCCATGGCGGATGTGGGGGTGCTTCACCTTGCCAACCGGGAGGCGGCGGGGCTTTCTGGGGGGGAATGCGCAAGGGTAGCCCTGGCCAGGGCCATGGCCAGGGTCCCAAGGGTTCTGCTGTTGGACGAGCCCACCGCCGCGCTGGATCCCAAACATGCGGTTGAGGTTATGGAGCTCCTCAATGCCGCGTCGGAGGATCGGGTGGTCCTGGTGGTGCTGCACGACCTCAACCTGGCCCTTGGATGGTGCCGAAGGGTTATGGTCATGAGGGATGGAAGGATAATGGCCTCAATGGATGGAGGCCGGCCGGATCTGGGAGTCCTTGAAAATGCCTACCAGGTGCCCTTTTCCCTTCTTAGGGGGGAGAGGGGAAGGGTGGCGGTCATGCCGGAAGCTCCATCAGGTACCTTATGAACATAGTGGCGTAGCTTCCCCTCTCCAGGCTGAACTCCAATGTGGCCCTGTGCTTCCCAGGGTTTAGTTGGTCTAGTCCCGATGACAGAAGCCTCAGGCCGGTGGGGAACTGCCAGGTGCTCCTTTCGTAGGAACCGAAGTGCACTGAGCGTATAAAACGGATGTTAAAGTCCGATGTCTTTATGCCCCTTCCCTCCAGCACCGCATTAAAAGCCTCCATCACCGCCCCCTCCATTGTTGGCATCTTGTAAGAGGCGGTGGGTACCATCATGGGGTGCCCATGGGGCCTTATGAAGGGGAAGAAGGCCTCTCCGCCCCTTAGTACAACCCGAAGCCCCGCCGCAGATGAGGCCTCGAAGAGCCTGCTCACCGTTAGGTTCCACAGGAATGACTGGTAGGCGGAGAAGAGCATGCTCATCTGTTCCCTTGGGATGAGACGCAGAGCCCCCTTCATGCCCCTGGTTGAGCGGTCCTCCGCCAGGAGGGATAGGATCTTTTTTTCAAGCCCATGGGCCGCCAGCGAAAGGCACTTCCCGAAGTCACCCCAGGCCTCAGCCATGAGGGACTTTCGCGCCGCTTCCTTTGGGGTGTCCTCAGGGGTTACGTCGGTTAAAATTACTTTAAGCGCCCCGTTGAGGTGACCCTTTATGAGCCTTTCGGCGAAGTAAGCTCCACTGGCTCCCACGCTTCCAAAGCGCTGGTCGTCGAAGTAGTTGGGAAACCCGAGCCCTCCCATGGAGATGCGCCTTGCGAAGCGGTCTGGATCCTCCAGCCCCCGGATGGTTATGGTGAAACGGTTGTGGGTTATCTTGGAGGGAGATATGTGGGAGGCGGAGAACCCTGCCCTTTGCAGGGATATCCTGCTGCACCCCGCCCGGGAGAGGTCCGCCCCTTTGGGTGCGGTGATGAACTGGCGGGTTACGGCCCTCTTGTCCTTGCGGCCTCCGAATCGGATGTCCCGTATGGGAACGCCGCTCCTTGCGGCGATGGTTTCCACCGCCTCCTGGGTCCCCACGTCCCGCTTTTCCATCAGGTAAACCGCGAAGCCTCCTCCGTCCTGGATGAAGCCCTCCTCGAGCACCTCTTGGACCTGGAAGTCCTCCGGAAGGCGTTTGAGTTGGTAGCTACCGCTCATGGCTCACGGGGTTGCCAGCTTAAGGATCATGTTGAGGATTGATCCGGCGGACAGGGCGGCGGTTACCATTATCAGGAGCGCTTTCATGGTGTCCTTGGTCCCAAGCTCCTTGAGCAGCACCACGAAGGTGGCTATGCACGGGAACGTCATGGCCAGCACCGTGACTGCCACGGTCATCTGGTTAAGCGTCAGTCCCAGCGGAAGGAGCAGTCCAACCGCCACGTCCTTTCGGAACAGGCCCATTACTATGGGCCCTGCGGCGCTTGGAGGCAGTCCGGTTAAAAACCTGATGGGGGGGCCGAACAGGGAGGATATGAGATCCATGACCCCCAGGGCCTCAAGGCCGTTTACCAGCAGTATGCCTCCAAGGACCAGAGGGGTTGCCTCCAGCAGGAAGTCCTTGACTCGAAGCCTCATCTTGAGCCACAGGGCCGAAGGGGAGGGACGCCTGTAGGGGGGGATTTCCACTATCAGCTCCGGGCTGAAGCCCGGAAGGACCCGATGCAGAAGGCGTCCGATGATGACCCATGATGCAAGGAGCGTGAGGTATACGGCTGCCATGTGCGCCGGGCTTTCACCCAAGGCCCCCACCACCATGGCCTGAAGGGACGTGCAGGGGACCGCCACGGATATGAGGGTGGAGGCTATGAACCGCTCCCGCCTGGATTCAAGGACCCTTGTGGCCAGGATGCCGGGAACGTTGCAGCCCAGCCCCAGGAGTGTGGGGATGACGGCGTACCCGTGAATGCCCATTCGGTGCAGAAGGGCGTCGAACAGTATGGCAAGGCGCGGCAGGTACCCCACGTCCTCGAGCAGGCTCAAAACCCCGTAAAACGCGATTATGTATGGCAGCACCATGGCGAACTCCACGTAGAGCCCGGTGGTAAGAAGCCCGAAGCTGAGCTCGAAGTCGATCTTCCCCTGGAAAAGGGTTCCTATGAGGACCTTGCGCAGCGTTCCATCCCCCAGGGTTCCCGCCAGGTCCTCCAGTGGGGGCCTTAATATCCCTTCAAAAATGGGGTCGAACACGTGGGATATGAGACCCTCCCCCAAAAGGCGGACCAGATAAAGGGAGGCTGCCAGCACCAGTATGCCAAGCAAGGATCCCCATATGGGGTTTACACTTATGTCCTCCAGCTTGTCCACCAGGGTGTGGTGGCGGTGTTCCACCCGCTGGACCCTTCCTACCGCTGCTCCTATGCGGTTCCAGCGCTCCTCCTTGGAACAGGGGGATAGGTGGGATTCCCTGGCCTGATCCAGCTTGTCCAGGAGCTCCCTGATACCTTGGCCCGTGACCGCCACGGTGGGGACCGCCGGCACCCCCAGCTCCCTCTCAAGGGTCTCGATGTTTATGATTATCCCCTTGTGGCGCGCCTCGTCCACCATGTTGAGGGCCACCACCGATGGTATCTTGCGTTCCAGCACCTCCATGGCCAGCACCAGGTTCCGCTCTAGGGCGGTGGCGTCCAGCACGATTATGGCCCTCTGGGCTCCCTCGTCCACGATTCGTCTTGCTATCTCCTCCGCCTCGTTGGTGGCGTTAAGCGTGTATGCCCCGGGCACGTCTATGACTCGATATGACTTGCCCCGGTGTTCGAGGGTGCCCTCAAGAAATCCTATGGTGGTACCTGGGTAATTGGAGGACACCGCATCTAAACCGGTCAAGCGGGAGAAGAGGGCGCTCTTGCCCACATTTGGGTTGCCGATCAGAAGCAGCCTTCCGCACCGGTCGTCCCCCGATGGGTTGTCGGGAGTCCTATGACATATCAAAGGCATGGAGACCCCATGGCCTCCCTTCTCTCCGGCCGCACCGCTATCCTGGCCGCCACCCCGTGTCCTATGGCCACCTGACGGCCGTCCACGCACACCGTAACCGGGCCCTGAAAGGGCATCCCGGACAGCTTCTGTATCCTCTTCCCCACCCTTAACCCAAGGGCTTCAAGGCGCAACGCCGCCTCACCGTGGGGCATCCTTGTCACCACGCACCATTCTCCGTCCTTTAGCCTGAGAAGGCTCATGTCCATTGGAATCACCTGGTCTTGGCGCCTGCGTTCAAAGGTCTGAACCCATCGGACGGCTCATTACCCAAAGAAGGGCAAAACACGGTTTTTAAGGGATGTCCCTTCGTGGCAGAAGGGACGAACAAAGGGCTAATCTCCGGCATCAGTCCCCCAGGGCCTCCTCTATGGCCTTCAGCACCTGTTCCTCTTGAAAGGGTTTTACTATGAACCCCTTGACCCCTATGGATTTGGCCCTCTCAAGGCTGTCCTTAGTCCCCATGGCGGAGACCATCAGTATCCTGGCTTCCGGGTGGTTTCCCTTTATCTTCTCCGCCGCGTCCAATCCGCTTAAAAAGGGCATGGTTATGTCCAACGTCACGAGGTCCGGATGGAGCATGGTGTATAGGTACACCGCATCCCTGCCGTTGTCCGCCTCTCCGACCACTTTGTGTCCACCCTTCTCTATCATCTTCCTAAGCACTAGCCTCATGAACTCCGCATCGTCGGCGATCATTATGCGGGCCAAGGGCGACACCCCCCATCTGGAAGCTATAAAGTATGCGAAGACCTCTGTAAGCTTCGGTCCCAATGGTCTTGCTGTTCATTTTAACACCCGAGGGACGGAAACGACTTGGTTCGGATAAAATAGGGTCTAAGGGATTCGATTTTTCTGCGAGGCTCAGCTATTTTGGGAGGAGTGGACACATGCTTCATTGCGGCATAGTAGGGCTTCCCCTGAGCGGGAAGACCACCCTTTTTAACGTGATAACCAGGGCTGGGGCGGAGGTTAAGCCCTATCCTGGAGGCAAGACCGACCCCAACAGGGCGGTGGTTCCCGTCCCTGACTGGCGGTTTGATCTGCTGGCGGAGCATCATAACCCCAAGAAGAGGACCCCCGCTCAGGTTGAGTTCGTGGACCTTGCGGGCCTTTCCAGGGATGCCAGCAAGGGGGCGGGGCTCGGCAACTCCTTTCTCTCCTTCGTGGCGGAGGCGGATGCCCTTCTCCACGTGGTGAGGGGGTTTGCCAACCCTTCGGTGGAGCACCCGGAGGGCAAGGTGGACGTTCTAAGGGACTACAAAATCGTCAACCTGGAGCTCATATACCGGGACCTTGGGGTCATAGAGAACCGTTTGAGCCGCCTGGGGGGCAAGAAGAAGCTGTCCCCGGAGGAGCAGGTGGAAAAGGAGCTTCTGGAGCGTTGTCAGGAGAGCCTGCTTTCCGAGGTGCCCATCGGCAAGATGGGGCTGAGCCAGGATGAGCTTAGGCTTTTAAGGGGATTTTCCTTTCTGTCCGCCAAGCCCCAGATGGTGGTCCTCAACCTGGACGAGACCCAGAAGGGCCCCGAGGACGTTCCGGGAGGGAAGGAGCTGCTTTCGGAGCTGGGAGAGGTCCCTTGGGTGTCGGTGTACGGACAGCTCGAGATGGACCTTTTGGACCTTTCCCCGGAGGAAGCTGAGGAGTTCACCGCAGGGCTTGACATATCTGAGCCCGGTAGGGACCGGGTGATAAGGGGGGCGTACTCGCTCCTTGGGCTCATAAGCTTCTTCACTTGCGGCCCCGATGAGGTCCGGGCCTGGACCTTGAGGGACGGAGCTACGGCGGTGGACGCCGCTGGGGCCATTCACTCGGACCTCGCCAGGGGTTTCATAAAGGCCCAGGTGGTGTCCTTCGATGATTACCGAGCCCACGGGTTCTCCATAGGGGCCTGCAGGGACGCGGGGTGTTTGAGGCTCGAGGGCAAGGAGTACCGGGTTAAGGATGGCGACGTCATGGAGATCCGCTTTAACGTTTAGTCCTTGACGCCGGGATCGTACTAAAACTTCTAGGGGGTGCGGTGATGCTGCTTAAGGAGCCGTTGGAGATAAAGGGGGTGAGGATCCCTAACCGCCTGGTGGCGGCGCCGTTGGCATCGGGCACCGCCACCCCTGAGGGGCGTCCCACGGAGGGGACCCTTTTAAGGGTTAAGGAGATCCTGACATCCCGGGCGGGGCTTATGATAATGGAGCACCATGCGGTGCATCCATGGGGCAGGGCCAGGGTAAGGCAGATGAGGCTGGATTCGGATCCTTTGGTGGAGCCTCACAGGGAGGTGGCATCCCTCATAGAACGTTGCGGGGCGGTGCCGCTGGTGCAGCTTAATCACGCGGGTAGTTCCGTGGCGGATCTTACGCTTCTTGACGACCCAACCTTCCGGTGCGTGGCTCCTTCCCCGGTGCCACACCCGATGAGGGAGCATCAACTCGTCCCATCGGAGATGACCGCCGATGAAATAGAGCAGCTGCCCGATCTCTTTGTCAGCGCCGCCCGGCGGGCCTTGGATGCTGGGTACAGGGGGGTTCAGGTGCATTGCTGTCATGGTTACCTGCTGGGACAGTTCCTAAGCCCCTTTACCAACCAAAGAAAGGACCGTTACGGGGGCAGTTTGATGAACCGGGCCAGGTTGCTTTTTCAGGTGGTGGATGCTTTGGCGGGGGCATTTGAGGACGCCATAATATCGGTGCGGCTTGGGGTTGCGGACTTCTTCCCCGGCTCCGCCGGTGAAGGGCTTGCCCCGGAGGAGGGGGCTAGGGTGGCAAGGGAGCTGGCATCCTTAGGCGTGGACCTCATAGGAGTCTCCGGCAACCTGTGTGGATACGATACCCCCGAAGGGTTTGACGACTACTCAAGGCTTGTCATGGAGGCGGTGGGAGGCCGTTGCGTCGTGGAGTGCACCGGCATGGTGCGCAACCCGCAGAGGGCGGAGAAAATGCTCCATTTCGGGGTATGCCATCTTGTTGGGGTGGGGCGTCCTTTGTTGAGCAGCCCCTCTTCAATCGCCGCTTGGGTGTCTTAGCCATGAGGATCCTCATATCCATAAGGTCCGAGGGGTTCCCCTGTATGGCATCCCGCCCTCCGCAGAGCCTGGTCAGCTCCTACATGGAGCCCCTCTGCGAGATGCTCTGCCTTGGGGATAACTCTGTGGTGGTGGACGACCCGGAGGGGTTGTTGGATCCTGTTAGGTTCATGCGGTTTTGCACCATAGTTAACAGCCCGTTGAGCCTTTTAAGCCTTCCCCATCTGATGTCGGAGAGCGATGCGGCGATGCTGATAGGCTATCCCGCCATGTGGGGTGCCGAGAAAGGGGCCTTGCCCTTGGACGGCGCCGCTTCCATAAGGGGGGTAAGGGTCAACGGAAGGCGCATGGGGCCCATTGGGCTGGAGGTGTTCTCAAGCGCCGTGCTCTTCACGCCGGTTATCCTTATAGCCGGGGATGACTTCGCCTGTTTTGAGGCGGAGGCGCTTTTCGACGGAGAAAGACCCGTCATCTGCGAGCTGAAGGAGTCCCTGGGGGCTCGTTCCTTTGCGGCCCTTCAGGGAGGCGTGGAGGTGCTCATGGAGGGGGCAAAGTCCGCCCTGTGGTCCATGGATGCTGGGAGGGTCCCGCGCCCTGATCCGATGAAGCCCCCTTACAGGGTGAGCGTGGAGCTTACAAGGCCGGAGATCGCTGATGCGGTGAGTTTGCTTCCTATGAGCCGCCGGGTTGGGGCCTGCGAGGTTTCCTTTGAGACCGATGATCCCTTTGACGTGAGGCGTTTTTTGGCTTCCGCCACGATGATAGCGGATCGAACCTGCTAACTGGGGGAGGGGTGTGCTTCATGGCGTTGGGGCTTCGCCTTGCGGCGGACGTTGGGGGACACAGCATCTCGGTGGGCCTATGGGACCCCGAAAGGGCTGTGCTGCTGGGGTACGGCATGATAGATACCCCTTCGGACCGAAGCGTTGGCTCGGTGGGGACCGCTCTGGCCCGTAAGGCCCTTGAGCTATGCGAGGAGCAGGGACTTCCGTTCCCAAGCATGGGCGGGGTGGCTTTGCCGGGTATGCTGGACAGATCCCGTTCGGTGTTGGTGAGCGCCCCAAACCTAGGTTGGCGTAACGTGTCAGTCAGGGAGATATCCTCCGTGGTTTCCTCCGCCGCGGGTTCTCCCGTGGAGTTATACGCTGAGAACGACGCCAACTGTTACGCCCTTGGGGAGATGATAGCCGGCTCCGCCAAGGGGCTTTCGGACTTCGTGCTCTTCACCCTGGGAACCGGGGTTGGCTGTGGTGTGGTGGTTCGGGGGCGTCTTTTGACGGGCTCCAACGGGATGGCGGGAGAAGGGGGGCACATGGTGGTAAGGGGCAGCCGTCCCTGCGGCTGCGGCGGCCTAGGACACCTTGAGGCCCTGGCGGGGGCCGATGGGGTGGAAGCTAGGGGTAATGGGAGCTTTAAGGAGCAGTGGGAGGATTTCTTGAGGGGCAACCCTTCGGAAGTTATGGAGGAGTTTTTAGACGCCCTTTCCAGGGGGATGGCCTCGGCGGTACATCTTTTGGATCCCGAAGCGGTGGTGCTTGGCGGGGGCATATCCAGGGCTGAAGGTTTGGTGCCCATGCTGGCCGCCAGGCTTGATCTGTACCTGGCGGATGCCTTTCGCCGGAAGGTGAGGCTGATCTTGTCGTCCCTGATGGAGAAGGCCCCCTTGGTGGGGGCCGCCATGGCAGGAGATGTCCAACGGTAGGCTGGAGCGAAGGGCCCGGGAGCGGGATTTGCGGCCCTAGAGCTGCTTCCAGGTTTTGAAGCCACGGCCCAAAACCTCGGAGGCTTCGGAGATCACCATGAAGGCCTTGGGGTCCAGCTGGGCCACGAAACGCTTCAGGTCCATGGCCTGTTTGGGGGTCAACAGGCACATGAGGGTAGGCCTGTCCTCACCGGAGTAGCCCCCCTTGCCCATGAGCTCCGTTACACCGCGGTTCATCTCCTGGATTATGTACTGTGTTATGGCCCGGTGTTCCTTGGAGACTATGAAGACCAACCTTCTCCTGTCGAAGCTGCTGAGCACGTTGTCGGTGACCACCCCGTTGGCGTAGACGCTTACCAGCCCGAAGAGGGCCCCTTCGATCCCCACCACCACGCTGGAGAGCGCCAGGATGAACAGGTTTATGTAGAACGAGTATTTGCCCACCTCAACCCCAAGCCTTTTTCGAAGCACCATTACGATGATGTCCGTTCCGCCCAGGGAGGCTCCGCATCGGAACACTATGCCTCCACCTATCCCCTTTATGACCCCCGCCAGTATGGCCACCAGCAGGGTGTCATGGATGGTGGGGTGGGGAAGGTTGTCCGCCAGCCTTATCAGCACCGTGAGCAGTGTGACCCCGTAGGTGGTGAGAACCACGAACCTTGGGGAAAGCTCCTTCCAGCTCCACCAAAGAAGGGCCACGTTCCCCAAACCTATTATCCAGGCGGGGGAGAGCCCGAAGGCGTACTTTGCCAACACCGCAAGGCCGGTTAACCCTGAATCGGGAAGTTTATAGGGAATGGTGAGCCCCATTATACCTATGGTAAGTATCACGCAGCCGAAGGTTATGTTGAGCAGCGCGGGCCATTCCTGTTTTATGGCTATCATAAGCCGCATACCCTGTCGCTTGACGTTGTTCATCGGGATTACACCTCCTTATGGAGTCCTTGTGTGGCGATGAGCCGTGTTTAAGATGACGTTCCGGACGGGGCTTTGCATGTAAAGTATATAACGGTTTTCCCATGGAGGTGGTAAAATTGGGCTTACTGTACAAGGAGGAGGAGATCGGCGATGGCCATGCCCATGCAGATAAGTCTTGAAGAGGTGCTTTCCATGTTGCTGGCCCGGGTGGATTCCCTGGCCATAAACGATGAGAACAACAAGACCAAGTTCAACATAGTCCTTAGGGTCCTGTACAAGAAGGGTCTCGTGACCGACGATGACA
Source organism: Thermanaerothrix sp. (assembly GCA_026417795.1). Lineage (NCBI taxonomy): Bacteria > Bacillati > Chloroflexota > Anaerolineae > Anaerolineales > Anaerolineaceae > Thermanaerothrix > Thermanaerothrix sp. Next base: position 2,499 of record JAOACP010000015.1, on the reverse strand, counting down.
TCCTGGAGTCCGTGCGGGAGGAGCATAGGATGCTCAAGGAGCTTGGGTTGCTCAACTCCGATCCCCCGGAGGAGATGGTCAAGGCCATGGTGGAGGGCATACTCCAGTGGGTGAAGGGTGACGTGGAGGCCCTGAAGAAGAGCCTCAAGGAGTACGAGCGCAGGCTTCAGGAGTATGCCGCCCAGGAGGCTAAGAAGCCCAGCATCGCGGTGGCCTCCTCCAACGTGCTGCAGCAGCTTGACAAGATGGGGGGCCCAAAGGGGGGCGGCAAGCTGATAATATAGCCGGATTTTGTGCTGCCTTGAACGTTGGCGTTTGTTAGGCAGAACGCAAATAGAGGAGGGGGAGGCGCTGCCTCTCCCTCCCTGTGCATTTACGCTAACTGGTTCGAATCATCCATTATCCGTTGGGGATGGATTTTGCCTGCGATGCCCTATATGGGTTCGTGGCCGGGGCGGTATATGAGAACCGAGCATGGAGCGTAGCGGGCCACCTTGGAGGCGGTGCTTCCCACGATGATGTTCTCCAGGGTGCTGTGTCCCTTGTATCCCAGCACGATGAGGTCCATGGACTCCTTCTTTGCGTACTCGATTATCTGCTCCGCGGGGTCGCCGAAGAGGATCTCCAATTTATGGGCGGGATGATCCTGGTAGCCCAGCTGCTCCTCCGCCTTTTTGAGGAAGTACCGCATCTTCTTGTCTGCTATCTGCTGAACCTCCTGGTTTATCTCCGGGGGAAGCCAGGGCTCGTAACCCCTCCATATGTAGTAATTTGGGATCACGTGGAGGAACGTGGCCTCGATGTTGAGCCTGTGGGATAGGGAGTAGCCGTACTTTACCACCGACTCGCCGAGCTTGCTTAGGTCCGCCGCCACGAGCATTTTCTTGGGCATCGGGATCACTCCTTTCATGTGCTGAAAATCTTGGTTTTATTCTATCACATCGTTGTGGGGGTGGTATCCACATGGTATGCAGGGTCCAGGTGTTCTTTACCCCAAGGGAGATATCGGGATCCTTCGCCTTCTGCCTTGTGGTGGACATGCTGAGGGCCACCACTCAGATGAGCGTGTTTTTTGAATTGGGAGGTGTCAGGGCTGTCCTAGCGGGAGATGTGGAAGAGGCAAGGGTTTTGAAAAAGAAGCTTGAGGAAGATGGGGAAGGTTGGTCCCTCCTTGGGGAAAGGGGTGGGGTGGCTCCCCGTGGCTTCGACGGTGGAAACTCTCCCAGGGAACTCATGGCGATGCCTCAAGACCGCAGGCTTCGTGTGGTAATGACCACCACAAACGGCACCGGTGCCATCCTTCGGGCCCTTGAGGCGTCAGACCGGGTTTATCCATTCTGTCTGAGAAACCTTAGCGCCGCGGCGGGGCTTGTGGCCCATGAGACGGGGCCTGTGGCGGTTCTGTGCGCCGGGCACGAAGGATCTGAGTCCTATGAGGACGTGGTCGCCGCAGGGGCCCTGGTGGATCGACTGCTTGACATCAAAGGGGCGTCCCGCGTTGATTTGTCCTCCTCCGCCCGCGTGGCCCTTGAGGAGCATAGGAGTGTAAGGGGGGATATCATGGGGTGTATATTGGAGAGGTCCTCCCATGGGGCCTTCCTGGCCGAGATGGGGTTTATGGGGGACATAGAGGAGGCGTGCCGTGTGGATGTCACCGAGATCTTATCGAAGGCAAGCCGATTCCGCGACGGCTTCGCAGAGCTTCTCCTGGTAGGGTGAGGCTTTTGGCGTTTTGGCGTTTTGATATTTAGACGTTGGGCTGCTAGCGAAGCTACAGGCGCGGATCTTTGGATTCTCCGCGCCTGGCTGCGGGGCAAAAAGCCGGGAGCCCCGAAGGAGCTCCCGGTTGCCGCTTCTTGATAATATATCGGCAGGTTGTCGTCTTAAAGATGACAACCAATTAGTCTCTGGATTTTACGGCATCCCTTAGGGCCTTCAGGAGGGGTGCCATCTTTGTCCCCGATGCCCGTTTGGAAAGGATCTGCTGAACCGACATATCCCTTCCCCAGTAGGCCCGGTTGGTGTCCCCCTCGGTGGATATAACCGCCCCTTCAAGGGAAAGTCCCGCGAAGAGGCCCTTTGACATGGAGTAGCTGTAAATGGACGCCTTGAGGCTTGAGTCCGTCCCCGCTTGGGCGTTCCTGCCAACGGGCCCGGCGGATACGGAAAGGTCGCCTCCCAAGGTTATCTTGTCCCCTTCGAAGGCTTCGATCCCCTTCTGGTTGTTTATCACCAGCACCAGCGCGGTGGATTGAACGCCTATCTGGATTCCCCAGGAGAGCCCCGCTATGTTTACGAAGCTTGGGCCGTACCAGCGGTTCGTGTAGGGGTCGTGCTTGAGCAGCACTCCTTGACCGTACTTGCCCCCTATGCCGAGCCCCGCCTTTACCACGGAGGGGAATATGGCCACCCCGTGGCTTGACCTTATGAGGTCCCGCATGGTGGAAGCGTCGCTCTCCCCCGCCATGTCCCTTATCACCCTGGCGCACTCCCTTATCC
>JAOACP010000014.1 GCA_026417795.1 Thermanaerothrix sp. | reverse complement strand
AGATGTGTATAAGAGACAGAGGGAGGCCCGGGAGCTGCTGTCCTTGGGCCTTAAGGACTCCAAGAAGCTGTCCTGCCCTCAGAGGGAGAGGCTTTTTGAGGTGATGCTTTCCATGAAGGTGCCCATGGGGGTTCAGGCGGCCTCCTGGAGAAGGGTGGACGGGATGAACGTTCTAAACGCCTCCCTGTGGGCCATGGAGAGGGCGGTCTTGCGCCTTCCGGTGAGGCCCCAGCTGGTGCTCGTGGACGGCAAGGTGCCCATAAAGGGTCTTTTGGCCCCCCAGAGGTGCGTGGTGAAGGGGGACTCCAAGGTTCCCGCCATAATGGCCGCCTCGGTGGCCGCCAAGGTACTTAGGGACCGGGTCATGGAGAGGCTTCACCGGGTGTACCCCCTGTATGGCTTTGACCGGCACAAGGGCTATCCCACGGAGCTGCATCGGCGGCTCCTTGAGGAGCTGGGCCCCTCCCCGGTCCATCGGCTGAGCTTTTCGTTTAAAAAAGGCCTTTGACCATGGGATACGACGTTGGAGGCATAAGATCAGGGGGTTCTCAAGGGGGAGACCTGGGGCCCGTAGGACAGTCCCGGGAGGTCCGATCCCAGGACCTTAAGGCCATAAAGGACGGCCAGGAGGTGGATGGGCTGGTCCTTCGGTCCGAGGGCTCCATGGTTCAGGTGCGGGTTTCAGGCAGGACCCTTTGGGCCCAGTCGTCGGTGCCCCTCTTTCCGGGGCAGCGTTTCAGGGCCCTGTGGGACGCGTCGGGGGAGGTGCCCCTTTTAAGGCTCAGGCAAGAGGATCTGGAGCTGCTTTCCCGGTTTCCAATGAGGGACCGTCCCCTGGCTCAGGCGCTCATCCTGCGGCGCCTTCCCGCCGATCTGGACTCCCTTTGGGGTCTTAGACAGGCCTGGATGGCCTCCGGCGGCGCCCACGAGGACCTGCCCGCGGCGGTGGAGCTCTTTGCCAGGGGGCTTCCGGTGACCCAGGAATCCGTCAAGGCCATGGGATGGTACATGGCCCTGGCGCCCCAGGCGGCGCTCACCCTTTGGAAGAGGGTGCGGGAGCGCCTTAAACTTAAAAACTCTACTAAGGGCGTGGGAAGCCTTGAGGAGCTCTTCCGGGAGGACCCCGAGGCGTTGAGGTTTCTCAAGGCCCATCGATGGGCCTCAACCCCGGTCCGCTGGTCCACCGAGGAGCCCCTTATGGCCCCCGCCTTCTGGCCCGCCGGCGAGGATGGGCCCATGGCCCGGGTGGTGTTCTCCGAGACGATGAAGGGCGGAAGACGGGCCTATTCGGTGTTCTTCGAGGTTGAGGGGGATAACCTGGGAAGGACGGAGGGGTGGGTGGCCTTCATGAACAACCTCATCGGCGTCGACCTTAGGGCGGACTCCTCCAGAGGCGTGGAGCTCATGAGGCACCACCTTGGGGAGCTCAAGGAGGACCTGTCCTCCGGCGGGCTCAAGGTGTCCCACGTGTCCGCCTCCTCGAGGAGGCCCAAGCCCTCCATGACCCCAAGACCCATAGACATGGAGGCGTAAGCTATGTCCAAGGGCGGTCCTCCTAGGGTGCGGAAGGCGGCGGCTTTAAGGTACGACAAGGATAGGGATGACGCGCCGGTGGTGGTGGCCTCCGGTAGGGGGCGCCTGGCGGATAAGATATTGGAGGTGGCCCGGGAGGCCAGCGTTCCCATAGTGGAGGACGCGGCGCTGGTGAGCGCCCTTCTGGCCCTGGAGGTGGGGGACGAGATCCCGCCGGAGCTTTACGGGGCGGTGGCGAAGGTGCTGGCCTTCGTGATGGAGATGGAGAGGAGGGCTTCCGGTGGCAGGTAGCGGCCCTGCCAGAGGGGGCAGCGCCCCTTTAAGGGGGGCCCTGGGGGAGCGCATGGGGGCCAGGTACCTTGTGGAGATGGGCTGGCGGGTGCTGGAGCGCAACGTACGGTATCCCTTCGGGGAGATAGACATAGTGGCCCACGACGGTTCCCAGCTGGTCTTCGTGGAGGTGCGCCTTAGGAAGGCCAACCCCTTCCAGGGCGCGGCGGACACGGTGGGGCCAAGGAAGCTCCGGCGCCTTGAGATGGCCGCCAGGGCCTTTGCGGAGTCCAGGGACTTCTCCGGGAGCTATAGGATAGACCTGTTGGCCATAGAGGAGGGGCCTTCGGGGTTCAGCTTTGAGCTTTACCGGGACATAACCGGGGGGTGATGGGCCTTTGAGCCTGGCTTTGGGAGTGACCCTTAGGGGCATAGAGGCTCTGCCGGTGGAGGTGGAGGTCCAGATAACCGGGGGGCTCTTTTCCATAAACGTGGTGGGGCTTCCGGACGCTTCGGTGAGGGAAGCTAGGGAGAGGGTGAGGGGGGCCCTTAGGTCCATTGGGGTGTCCCTTAAGGGGCGGGTCACCGTGAACCTGGCTCCGGCGGACGTGCCCAAGGAGGGGGCCCTCCTGGACCTTCCCATGGGGCTTGCCATGATGGACGCGGCGGGCTGTCCGCTGCCCCTTAGGGGGGCGGTCTTCATAGGGGAGCTGTCGCTGGACGGGAGGCTCCGGGCGGTACGGGGGGCCCTGCCGGCGGCCCTTCTGGCTAAAAGGCTTGGAGTCCCCCTCTTCCTTCCGCTGGATAACGCCCAGGAGGCCGCCATGGTCAGCGGGGCTCAGATCTACGGTGCATCGACCCTTGAGGAGGTGCTGCGCCACCTCAAGGGGGAGGCGGCGATACCCCGCTTTGAAAGGGAGAAGGACGAGGAGCTTCCCGACCTTCCGGAGGTGGACATGGGGGACGTGAGGGGACACGTGATGGCCAAGCGGGCCCTGGAAGTGGCCGCCGCGGGGCACCACAACCTGATGATGGTAGGTCCCCCGGGGGCCGGGAAGACCATGCTGGCCAAGGCCCTCAAGGGCATCCTTCCCCCCCTTGGGGACTCGGAGATGATAGAGGTCATGGCGGTCCACAGCGTGGCGGGGCTTGATCGCCGGCCCAGCAGGGCAAGGCCCTTCAGGCCGGTGCATCCCACCGCCAGCGCGGTGGCCATATGCGGGGGCGGTTCATCGTTGAGGCCCGGGGAGATAAGCCTTGCCCACCGGGGGGTTCTGTTCCTGGACGAGTTCCCGGAGTTTCAAAGGGATGTGATCGAGGCCATGAGGGGGCCCTTGGAGGACGGCTTCATAAGGGTTAGCCGATCCTCCGGCACCGTGGAGTACCCCTGCAGGGTCCTCCTGGTCTGCTCCGCCAACCCCTGTCCCTGCGGCTACCTGGGGGATCCCAAAGGCCGCTGCCGCTGCGGCCCCGGGGAGATACACCGCTACAGGCGGAGGCTGTCGGGGCCCATACTGGACAGGATAGATATGCACCTCAACGTTCCGCGCCTCACCCCTGGGGAGCTCATGGAGGCCTCCGCGGTGGATGGGGAGCCAAGCGCAGCGGTGAGGGAGAGGGTCATGGCGGCAAGGGAGGTTCAGCGGGCCCGGTGGGAGGCGCTGGGGTACCTCTGCAACTCCGAGGTGCCCGAGGGGGTCCTCCGAAGGCATGCGGGCCTTACCAGGGAGGCAAGGGAGATGCTCAAGGAGGCGGTGGGGGCCTTTGGGCTCAGCGGACGGGGGCTGAGCCGGGTGCTCCGGGTGGCCAGGACCGTGGCGGACCTGGCGGGCTCTTTCAAGGTTGAGGGACCCCACGTGGCGGAGGCCCTGTCCTATCGGAACCGGCAGGAGGCCATGCCATGAAGGACCTTGACTTCATGCGGGCCCTTCTGTGCCTTAACCGGCTCTTCGAGGGTCGGGCGGGGTACCACCTTCGCATGTGGATGGAGAAGGGCCGGCTGCCCCAGGAGCTTTTAAGGAGCCGAGGGGCCTTTGTTCAGGGGGGCTTCAGGGAGGAGCTTTTCCCCAAGGCCCGGTCCCTGTTCTCGTCCCCTTGGGCCGATGAGGAGATGGAGCGGTGTTGCGGCATTGGGGTGGACCTTGTGTTCATGGGGCAGGAGGGTTATCCCGGTCAACTCATGGATCTAAAGTCCCCCCCGGCGGTGTTGTACGTGAAGGGTACCTTAAGAAGGGTTCCGGGGAGTTTGGACCGGGCGGTTGCGGTGGTGGGCACCCGCAAGGCGTCGGGCTACGGGTTGACGGTGGCTCGGTGCATAGGCGAGGCCCTGGGTTCCCGTGGGATATGGACCTTAAGCGGCGGCGCCGCGGGGATTGACGGCGCCGCCCACGGAGGGGCCTTGAGCGCCGGCGGCCCCACCTGCGCGGTGCTTGGCACGGGGGTGGACGTGGTGTTCCCCTCCTCCCACGGGGAGCTCTTCCGGAGCATAGCCCAAAGTGGATGCCTCATGAGCGAGTATCCCCTTGGCACGAAGGGAGCCCAGTGGCGCTTTCCCCTTAGGAACCGGATACTGGCGGCCCTGGCGGGCAAGACCGTGGTGGTGGAGGCCCCGAGGAGGAGCGGGGCCATCATAACCGCGTCCCATGCCCTGGAGCTTGGGCGGGAGGTTTGGGCCGTTCCCGGCAGGATCGGGGAGGCGGGCTGCGAGGGGTCCAACATGCTCATATACGATGGGGCCCTGGCGTTGGCGGACATAGGCCTGTTGGGCCTTGGGGGATGCCCCAAGAAGGATGAGGACGGAGAGGCCGACAATAAGGGAAAACCCTTGGATCCCGTGGACAGGACCATATTGGACCTCCTTGCCCAAAAGGGGGATCGGACTGTTGACAACCTGGCTGTTGAATGTAAAATCGGCGCCGCCGGCTTGATGAGCCGCCTTAGCCTTTTGGAGGCCCGAGGGCTGGTGTACAGCCCCTTCCCCGGGCGTTTCAGCCTGACCCCCAATGGTCTTGAAGGGTTGCGTGGCGAGGATTTTTAGGGTTTAGCGATTTTTAGGTTAATAGAATGAGGCTTTATGGTAGATGGGGCTTAGGTTGCAGGGGCCTTCGGCACCCCGGCGGGCTCTTGCCGAGCCTTAATAGGAGGCCCCATCAAAATTTTTTCGGAGGTGTTTCATGGAGTTCAGGATACTTTCTTCCCTGGAGAGGGCAGCCCTTAAGCCGGAGGCGGCGTCGCTCTTCTACACCCTTTTGCACATGGGCTTCCCCAGGGAGGTCATGGAGAGGGCCTTGCTGGAGTCGGTGCTGCTTTTCAGGGCCACGGGCCTTTCCCTTGACGGGGACCGGTTTTCGGAGATCTTGGACAGGGGCATGGACCGGCTGAGCCCCTTGATGGGGGTTGATGAGGTGTCGGACGATCTCATGGGCTTTGGGAGGGTCTGCTGACCATGGCCGCAAAGGGTGCTTCCAAGGCTGCTGGGGCCTCTTCTTCCAAGAAGAAGCCCCCTTCTGCTAAGGGGGGGGCCAAGGGATCCCGCGGGGAGTCCGCCCTTAAGGGTGCAACGGGAGGCACCCTGGTGGTGGTGGAGTCCCCCACCAAGGCCAAGAGCCTGGGCAAGATGTTGGGGTCGGGGTACACCGTGGAGGCTAGCCTGGGGCACGTGATGGACCTTCCCAAGGGAAGGCTTGGGGTCGACGTGGACAACCGCTTTGAGCCCGAGTACATCCAGGTGAGGGGTAAGGCCCCGCTGATAAAGCGTCTTAAGGAGCTGGCCAAGGGGGCTGAGCGGGTTTTGCTGGCCTCGGACCCGGACCGGGAGGGAGAGGCCATAGCCTGGCACCTTGGGACGCTGCTTGGGGTGGACCTCGCCTCCCCCTGCCGGGTTAGGGTCCACGAGATAACCCCCGCGGGGGTGGCGGCGGCCCTGGAGGACGTGGACAACCTGGACATGAACAAGGTGTACGCCCAGCAGGCCAGGAGGGTGCTGGACCGCCTGGTGGGCTACAAGCTTAGCCCCCTGCTCTGGTCCAAGCTCCAGCGGGGCTTAAGCGCCGGCAGGGTGCAGTCGGTGGCATTGAGGCTGGTGTGCGAAAGGCAGGATGAGATAGACGCCTTCGTGCCAGAGGAGTACTGGCTGGTGGAGGTGGACGCCCTTTCGGAGGACGGAAGGAGCTACACTTTGAAGCTTGAGCGGGAGGACGGCAGGCCCTTAAGGCTCAAGGACCGCTCCGAGGCGGAGCGGGTGAGGGATCTTATAGGGGCCAACCCGCTGGTGGTGGCCTCCTTCAAGAGCCGTGAGGGCTTAAGGCGTCCCATGCCCCCCTTTAAGACCAGCACCCTGCAGCAGGAGGCCTCAAGGCGGCTGGGTTACGGCCCCAGGAGGACCATGAGGATCGCCCAGTCCCTCTTCGAGGGGGTTGAGATACCTGGCAGGGGCCCGGTGGGGCTCATAACCTACATGAGGACCGACAGCCTTAGGCTCTCCGACGAGGCCGTAGGAGCCTTCAGGTCCTACGTGGCGGGCCGTTTCGGGGAGGAGAACCTTTCCAAGGGGCCCAACCAGTTCTCCCAGAAGGGCAGGAGCCAGGACGCCCACGAGGCCATACGGCCCACCGACGTTACTTTGGAGCCTGAGGCTTTGAGGGAGCACCTTACCACGGAGCAGTACCGGCTTTACGACCTCATATGGAGGCGGGCGGTGGCGAGCCAGATGGCGGACGCCAAGGTGCGGACCAACACCCTGGAGGTCCGGTGCGGAACCTTGGGGCTTAAGTGTTCCGGGGTGGAGGTGGTCTTTCAGGGCTGGGGAGTCCTGTGGCCCTTGGGGGTTAAGGACAAGGACGTGCCCTCCGCCAGGGAGGGGGAGGAGCTTAAGGCAGGGGAAGTGAGGCTTGAGCAGCGCTTCACCCAGCCGCCGGGTCGGTACACCGAGGCGGGGCTCATAAAGGAGCTGGAGGAGAAGGGCATAGGAAGGCCCTCCACCTACGCCACCATAATCGAGACCCTATCGGACCGGGGTTACGTGGACCGGGACGAGGAGAAGCGCCTTGCCCCCACCACCCTTGGAAGGTACGTGAACTCCTTCCTGGTTAGGCACTTCCCGGAGGTGGTGCAGGTGGACTTCACCGCCCGAATGGAGGACCAGCTGGACCTAATAGAGGCGGGGGAGCTGGAGTGGAGGCGCCCCATAGAGGAGTTTTACGGCCCCTTTGAGGAGAAGCTTGAGCAGGTGCAGCGGTCCGCCGAGAGGATGTCGGTCCCGCCGGAGCAGACCGGGGAGCTGTGCCCCGACTGCGGCAGGCCCCTGGTGGTTAAGCGAGGCCGGTTCGGGGAGTTCGTGGGGTGCAGCGGTTATCCCGAGTGCCGGTTCACCAAGCGCAAGGAGACCTCCACGGGATTTCAGTGCCCCAAGTGCGGCGAAGGGGTTTTGGTGGTGAGGAAGGCCTCCAAGGGAAAGGGCAAGGGGAGGAGCTTCTACGGCTGTTCTAGGTACCCCCAGTGCGACTATGCCTCCTGGAAGAAGCCCTCCAAGGGCGGGGACGTTACGGAGGTGTCCGATGAGGTTTGATGTTTCTGTGATCGGCGGCGGCCTTGCGGGCAGCGAGGCCGCCTTTAGGCTTGCGAAGATGGGCTTCAGCGTGGCCCTTTACGAGATGAGGCCGGTGAAGCAGGGGCCTGCCCATAAGACGGACCTTTTTGGAGAGCTGGTTTGCAGCAACTCCCTGGGGGCGGATCAGCCCGGTGCCCCAGGGGGGATACTGAAGGCGGAGATGAGGCGCCTTGGGAGCTTGGTGTTGGACTGTGCGGACCTTAACCGGGTGCCAGCGGGCAGGGCCTTGGCGGTGGATAGGGACGGGTTTGCGAGGCAGGTTACAAAGGCCCTGTCAAACCTTCCGAACCTCAAGGTGATAAGGGAGGAGGTTTCGGAGATCCCCAAGGAACCTTGCATCATCGCCACCGGGCCCTTGACCTCCCCTGGGATGGCGGAGGCCTTGAGGGGCCTTGCGGGGGAGGAGTTCCTGTACTTCTACGACGCCGCTTCCCCTATAGTTACCATAGAGAGCGTGGACATGGACCTTTGTTATCGCGGAAGCCGCTACGGCGAAGGGGAGGACTACTTGAACTGCCCCCTCACCGAGGAGGAGTACTCGGCATTTTGGGAGGCCCTGGTGTCCGCGGAGCAGGTGAAGCGCCACGAGTTCGAGGATAGCCGTTTCTTCGAGGGGTGTCTTCCCGTGGAGGAGATAGCCCGAAGGGGGAAGGACACCTTGAGGTTCGGCCCCATGAGGCCCGTGGGGCTCCCAGGCCCCGACGGCAGGGAGCCCTACGCGGTGGTTCAGCTCCGCCAGGACAACCGGGAGGGGACGCTGTACAACCTGGTGGGGTTCCAGACCAATCTGCTCTGGGGTGAGCAGGAGCGGGTTTTCCGGATGATCCCAGCGTTGAGGAACGCGGAGTTCGTCCGCAAGGGGGTTATGCACAGGAACCTTTACGTTTGCGCCCCCAGGGTGCTGGACGGGCACCTGAGGCCCAGGGAGGCCCGGAGGGAGGACCTGTTCCTCGCGGGGCAGATAACCGGGGTGGAGGGGTACGTGGAGAGCGCCGCCATGGGGATTTGCGCCGCACTGTTCATGGGCAGGGTTTTAAGGGGGATGCCGCTTCCGGAGATTCCGGAGGAGACCGCCATGGGTTCCTTGCTCAAGTACCTTAGGGACGCCAGGCCCGATGGTTTCCAGCCCATGAACGTGAACCTGGGCATCTTCCCTCCGCTCAACGAGAGGATAAGGGATAGGAGGGAGAGGTGCTCCCGGTACTTTGACAGGTCCTTGGCGGCCATGGAGAAGTTCCTGGCGGAGAATACCGATATTGGGCCCTTGGGGGTCGAACTTTAAAAATTCGGAATATTGCGCTAGGCTGAACATGGGGTAAAATAGTCGGCATGGTCGGCGGAATTTACCCCTTGATAGATTCTTTTCTGGAATATTTAAGAAGTCTTAACCGCTCCGATCACACGGTGATAAATTACGGGGTTGATCTTGGGCAGTTCGCCGAGTACCTGGAGGGTGCCGGCGTGGTGGAGATCCCTCAGATTTCCCGCGATCACGTAAGGGGTTACCTGAGGAGCCTCTTGGGTTATGGCTTTGCCAAGACGTCGGCTTTGAGGAAGCTGTCGTCCATAAGGGGTTTTACCGGGTACCTCAAGGAGATGGGTGTGATCCAGGAGGATCCCTGCCTAGGGGTGAGGGGTCCCAGGTCTCCCCAGGGATTGCCACGGGCCATATCCTACGATGAGGTCAAGCGCCTCATAGAGGAGGGGCCTGAGGGCAAGGACGCCTTCAGGGACCGGCTGGTGCTTGAGGTGCTGTACGGGTCTGGCCTTCGGGTGTCTGAGCTTTGCGCCCTTGATTGGGACGATGTGGATTTGGAGGAGCGTTGGCTGAGGGTGAGCGGCAAGGGGAGCAAGGGGCGCATGGTGCCCTTTGGGTTTCCAGTGCAGGGGCTGCTTCGCGCCTGGCGGGATGTTACCGGCGGATCGGGGCCCCTTTTCCCAGGCAAGCGGGGGGCCTTGAGGATGACTTCCCGCACGGTCCATCGGATAGTCACCGGCTGCGCCAAGCGGGTTGGCCTTTGGGGAGTGAGCCCCCACACGTTAAGGCACAGCTTCGCCACCCACATGCTGGAGGGCGGGGCGTCTTTGCGGGTGGTCCAGGAGCTCATGGGGCACGAGAGCCTGGTGACCACCCAGAGGTATTTGGACATAACCGCCGAGAGGATGAAGGAGAGCTACCAGCTCTCCCATCCCAGGGCTGGAGGGGATAGGGTTGTTTAAGGGAACCACCGTGGTGTGCGTCAGAAGGGATTTCAGGGTTGCCATGGCGGGGGATGGGCAGGTAACATTGGGGTCTCAGATTGTGAAAACAAGAGCTAGAAAGGTCCGTCCCCTGAAGTGGAACGTGTTGGCGGGGTTTGCTGGGTCCACCGCCGACGCCATGACCCTTTTCGAGAGGTTTGAGAGGAGCTTGGATGCCAACAAGGGAGATCTTCTAAGGGCTTCGGTGGAGCTGGTCAAGGAGTGGCGTACCGACCGGGCCTTGAGGCGCCTTGAGGCGATGATGTTGGTGGCGGACCTGGAGAGGACCCTTCTTCTGTCCGGCTCCGGGGACGTGTTGGAGATGGAGGAGCAGTGCGCCTCCATAGGGTCTGGCTCCGGCTACGCCCTGGCGGCGGCCAGGGCCTTTCTGGAGGGCACCGACTGGGACGCCGCCTCCATAGCCCGCAGGTCCTTGGAGATAGCGTCGGAGATATGCATATACACCAATTCCCACGTCACCTTGGAGGAAATAGCGAGATGATGGATCTCACTCCCCGGATGATAGTTCAGTACCTTGACAGGTACATAGTAGGGCAGGAGAAGGCCAAGCGGGCGGTGGCGGTGGCCTTGAGGAACCGTATGAGGCGCCGCAGGCTCCCGGAGGAGCTGGCCCGGGAGGTTTATCCAAAGAACATCCTCATGGTGGGTCCCACCGGGGTGGGCAAGACGGAGATAGCCCGGCGGCTTGCCAAGCTCGTTGGGGCTCCCTTTGTGAAGGTGGAGGCCACCAAGTTCACCGAGGTGGGGTACGTGGGCCGGGACGTGGAGTCCATGATAAGGGACCTGGTGGAGGTGGCCCATCAGATGGTGAAGTCCCGGCGCCTTGGGGAGGTCAAGCCCGAGGCGGAGCGTATGGCGGAGGAGCGGCTTTTGGACGCCCTGCTGCCCTCTCCCCGCCCCAAGGGGCCCGAGAAGGGATTTTTGAGGCTCCTTGGCATCTCGGAGGATCAGCCTTCGGTGGAGCAGGAGGATCGGGAGGGGGAGGAGCGTAGGTCCGCCACCCGGGAGAAGCTCCGGGAGCTGCTTCGGGCGGGCAAGCTGGACGACCGGGTGGTGGAGGTGGAGCTTTCCGAGGCCCCTTCCCTTGGCATGGCGGTGATGGGCCCCATGGGCATGGAGGGGCTGGACCTCGGGGAGATGCTTGGAGGGCTGTTCCCCAAGAAGACCAGGCGGAAGTCCATGACGGTGGCCAAGGCCAGGGAGGCGTTGGCCCTTGAGGAGGCGGAGAAGCTCCTGGATCGGGAGGCCATGAGCCGTGAGGCGGTGGCCCTGGCCCAGGAGGAGGGCATAGTCTTCATAGATGAGATAGACAAGATAGCCTCCGTGGGGGGATCCCACGGGCCCGATGTGAGCCGGGAGGGGGTTCAAAGGGACCTTCTTCCCCTGATAGAGGGGTCCGTGGTTAACACGAAACACGGGGCGGTGAGCACCGAGCACGTGCTCTTCATAGCCGCCGGGGCTTTCCACAAGGCCAAGCCTTCGGACCTAGCCCCGGAGCTTCAGGGCCGGCTTCCCATAAGGGTGGAGCTGGAGCCCCTTGGGGAGGAGGAGCTTTACAGGATCCTCAAGGAGCCCGCGGGGAGCCTCACGGACCAGTACCGGGCCCTGTTGGAGGTAGACCGGGTGAGCTTGGCGTTTGATGACTCGGGGCTTCGGGAGGTGGCTCGCCTGGCCTCGGAGATGAACCGCCAGATGGAGGACATAGGGGCCCGGCGGCTTCACACGTTGATGGAGCTGCTGTTGGAGGAGATAAGCTTCGACGCCCCCGACGGGATAAGCGGCGAGGTGCGGGTGGACGGGGCCTACGTGAGGCAGCGGTTGGGCGGACTTTTGGAAGAGAGAGATCCGAGAAGGTACCTTCTCTAGGTTTCTTATAAGATAAATTAAGGTTAAAGATCAGGAGGAATGACGATGAACACCCCTAGCGACTTGGTGGAATCAAGGCCTAAGATATTGGACCCCTCGGCCATGCAGGACCTTTTGGAGAAGACCCGTCTTGTGGCCCGGGCCCTTCAGAACCGGAAGGACCGGGGGGCGCCGGACTATGCCAAGCTGTCCAGGCTTCTCTGCGACCTCTCGGCGGCCAACGTGTACATAGTGAGCCGGGACGGACGGATACTGGGCTACGCTTGGATAAGTTCCTACGACTGCCCCATAATGGTGGACATCCTGTCCTCCAACACCCTTCCCGTCAATTACATGGACAGGCTCAACCAGTACCACGAGTCGGTGCTGAACCACACGGACAACGGCATGTGCGCCTATGCGGACCAGCCCTGCACCTACTCCAACAAGCACGTGTTGTACGTGCCGATAAACGGCGGCGGCGACAGGCTCGGGACCTTGATACTGGCCCGGTTCGGCTGTCCTTTCGACACCAGGGATCTGGTGTTGGCGGAGTACCTGGCCACGGTGGTGGGCCTTGAGATACTGCACGACCGTTCCAGGTCCATAGAGGAGAGAGGCAGGGAGAGGCTGGTGGTCCAGATGGCCATGAGGGCCCTGTCTTACTCGGAGGTTGAGTCGGTGAGGCACATAATCCAGGACCTCGGCGGGTCCGAGGGCGTGGTGGTGGCGAGCAAGGTGGCGGACCGGGTTGGCGTCACCAGGAGCGTGATAGTGAACGCCTTAAGGAAGCTCAGCAGCGCCGGCATCATCGAGAGCAGAAGCCTTGGCATGAAGGGCACCTACATAAAGGTCATAAGCTCCCTGTTCCTGGAGGAGCTGGGCATAGAGGAGTAGACGGTTAGGCGCCGGGGCCTTCCCCCTGGCGCTTTTTGTAAGATAAGAAAATATAAAACAAAGGTTGCAACTTTAAATAGGCCCTTCGTCCTTCCGGTGTTGAAGGTTATAATCTCCGTGTATTTCATGTCCTTGGGGAGGTGTTGCGATGAGGGGAGATTTCACCTGGGACGTCATACAGGTGGATCTGGAGGGGCTGTCCCGAAGGATGGGAGCCGTGGCCCAGAACGTGGCCAACGCCAACACCCCTCGGTACGCCCGGAGGGAGGTAACCTTCGAGGACCAGCTCAAGGCGGTGATAGACCAGCCTTCTAGGCTTCCCATGGCGGTGAGCCACGAGAGGCACATGACCAACGTGCCCCTTGGGGTGGAGCAGGTTCGCCCCGTGGAGTCCAGAGTTCAAGACGAGATATATAGATACGACGGCAACAACGTGGATCCGGAGGTGGAGATGGCGAAGCTTGCGGAGACCAGGATGTTGTACCAGGCCATGACCAGGGTCTTGAGCCGCAAGATAGCCATGTACAGGACCGCCATAGGAGGTGGTCGGTGATGAGGGTTTTCAGAAGCGTGGACGTGGCGGGCAGCGCCCTTACCGCCCATCGGGTGTGGATGGACGCCATATCCTCCAACCTGGCCAACGCCAACACCACCAGGACCCCCGAGGGGGGGCCCTACGTGAGGCGGGTCCCGGTGTTCCAGGAGCGTCTCATGGAGGCGTTGAAGGACGGCTCCACCGCATCTGGCGTCAAGGTGGTGTCCATAGAGAGGGACCCCCTGCCGCCCAGGATGGTTTACCAGCCCGACCATCCCGACGCGAACCCCGAGGGTTACGTGGCATACCCCAACGTCAATGTGGTTAGGGAGATGGCGGACATGATGGTGGCGAGCCGGGCCTACGAGGCGAACCTTACGGTGGTGGAGACCGGGAAGGCCATGTGGAACAGCGCCCTGGAGATAATGAGGGGGTAGGCTTTCTAATATGGGTCTTAGGGCTCATGAGGAGGGTACCCCTGTCTTGTGACATTGCGACTTAAAGCACTTTGTTATTTTGCCCGGGGCATTTAGACTGGTCTTGGTTTGAACGACACGATAAAACCGCCCTTTGGGGCGCCCTTGAGGAGGTTCGCTTTCATGGACGTTGTCCGTTTGGATCTGTCTCGTTACGGGGTTTTGGGGGCCCGTTCCGGGGTGCCGTCCGCGCAGACGCCGTCGTCTCCGGTCACTCCCTTTGAGGAGGTTCTCAAGTCCAGCATGAAGCAGGTTAACTCCCTTCAGATGGGGGCTGACCAGATGGTGCGCCGGCTGTCCCTTGGCGAGGTAGATGATGTGTCCCAGGTCTCCGTGGCGGTGGAGAAGGCGGAGCTTGCTTTGAGGACCTTGGTGGAGATCCGCAATAAGCTGGTGGACGCTTACCAGCAGATATCGAGGATGCCGGTGTAGCCCCTTATGGATCGGTTTAAGGAGCAGCTGGAGCGCCTTAAGGTCTTCTTCGGGGGGCTTCAGCGTTGGCAGAGATATTCCATATTGGGGGCCGGGGCGTTGGTCCTGGCCTCCCTTGTGCTGTTGGCCGCCCTGTCGGGGAGGACCAGTTACGATCCCATCTTCTCAGGGCTCAGCATGGAGGACCAGGGGGCGGTGGTGGAGTACCTGAAGGAGCAGAAGATACCCTTCAAGGTGGATCCTTCCGCCAACGCCATACTGGTGCCCAGGAAGAACGTGTACGAGGCCAGGATAGCCCTGGCCCAGATGGGCATTCCCCGGGGCGGGGTGGTGGGTTTTGAGATATTCGACCAGCCCAAGATGGGGATGAACGACTTCCAGCAGCGGGTGGCCTACTCCAGGGCCCTGGAGGGGGAGCTCTCAAGGACCATATCCAAGATAGACGCGGTGGAGGAGGCCAAGGTGAACATAGTGATACCGGAGCAGCGGCTCTTCCTGGAGGAGCAGAAGCCCTCCACCGCCTCGGTGTTGGTTCGCCTAAAGCCCGGCAGGGAGATAGGGCAGGAGCAGGTTAGGGGCATAGTGAACCTGGTGGCCCGAAGCGTTGAGGGCTTGAACCCCGAGGACGTGACGGTGGTGGACACCTCCGGCAAGGTCCTGTCGGACCTCATCCAGGACGATTCCCTGATATACACCTCTGGCTCCGACGGCAGGGCGGTTTCGTCGGTGCAGCGGGAGTTGGAGCGTCAACAGGAGCAGGAGCTGGAGCGTAAGGTCCGGGTGATGTTGGAGAAGGTGTTTGGCCCCGGCAAGGCGGTGGTCCGGGTGCGGGTGGAGCTGGACTTCGACAAGAAGAGCAGCACCCGCAAGGAGTTCATCCCAGGCCCCGACGGCAAGGGGGTGGTCCGCAGC
Source organism: Thermanaerothrix sp. (assembly GCA_026417795.1). Classification (NCBI taxonomy): domain Bacteria; kingdom Bacillati; phylum Chloroflexota; class Anaerolineae; order Anaerolineales; family Anaerolineaceae; genus Thermanaerothrix; species Thermanaerothrix sp. Next base: position 34,676 of record JAOACP010000014.1, on the reverse strand, counting down.
CAGCAGAACACCGAGGAGAGCTACGTGGGGCCTGGAACCCCGCCGGGGGGAGCTCCGGGGACCACCACCAACATACCGGGATACGTGGTGAACCAGAACCAGACGGGCAACGTGGAGTACAACAAGACCGACACGGTGACCAACTACGACATAACCACCCAGGAGTCCCAGACGGTGGCCACGCCGGGGTCGGTGAAGCGTCTTTCCGCCTCGGTCATCGTGGACGGGGAGCTGGATGACGCTAAGGTGCAGGGTTTAAGGCAGACAGTGGCCGCCGCCATAGGCCTTGACGAGGCCAGGGGTGACAAGCTGGTGATCCAGGCCATGAAGTTCGACACCACCCTGGCGGACCAGATGCTGGCCCAGCTGGAGGCGGAGAGGCGCCAGAAGCTGATAGGCGCCGCCCTGGTTGGGCTTTTGGTGCTGGCCGTGGCCGCCGGGGCGGGTTTCGTGTGGTACAAGCGCAGGCGCCTTGCGGCGCTGGCCAGGCTGGTCCCCCAGGAGGGAGGGGAGAAGGCCCCGTCCCTCAAGGAGCTTTTGGAGAACCCGGAGCTTATGACCGCCCAGGGGGAGCTGGCCATACTGGAAGAGCAGCTCAGATTTTACGCCTCCAACAACCCGGAGGAAGTGGCCAACCTTATAAAGAACTGGTTGGCGGAGGACATCTAGGAAGGGCGGGTTGAGATGGCAAAGGCCAAGGACCTCAGGGGCAGGGAGAAGGCCGCCATATTCTTGGTGGCCATAGGGCCGGAGGTGTCAGCCCAGGTTTACCGTCACCTGGACGACGCCACCATAGAGCTTCTTACCCTTGAGATAGCCAACATGAGGAAGATAACCCCGGAGACGAAGCTCGAGGTCCTCAAGGAGGCCCAGGAGATAATAATGGCCCGGGAGTTCATGACCCAGGGGGGCGTGGACTACGCCAGGAAGCTGCTTGAGCAGGCCCTGGGCCCCGAGCGGGCCCAGGACATCCTGCGGCGGATCACCGCCAGCCTTCAGGTGCGCCCCTTCGACTTCGTGCGCCATGCGGACCCGTCGCAGCTCATATCCTTCATCCAGGGGGAGCATCCCCAGACCATCGCCCTCATACTGTCTTACCTTTCGCCGGAGCAGGCGGGGCAGGTACTGGGCGGCCTTCCGCCTTCCTCCCAGTGGGACGTGGCCCGGCGCATAGCCCGGATGGACCGGATAACCCCGGAGGTGCTTCGGGAGGTGGAGCGGGTGCTGGAGAGGAAGCTCTCCACCGTCATGGGGCAGGACTTCACCATGGCGGGAGGGGTGGACGCGGTGGTGGCCATAATAAACCGGGTGGACCGGGGTACCGAGCGGAACATAATAGAGGCCCTGGAGGAACAGGATCCGGAGCTGGCGGAGGAGATAAAGAAACGGCTCTTCGTGTTCGAGGACATCATGGGCATGGACGACCGGTCCCTGCAGCGGGTGCTCCGTGAGGTGGACATGAAGGACCTCGCCCTGGCCCTGAAGGGAGCCACGGAGGAGCTGAAGGCGAAGTTCTTCCGCAACATGTCCAAGCGGGCGGCGGACATGCTGAAGGAGGACATGGACTTCATGGGTCCCGTGCGGGTCAGAATGGTGGAGGAGGCCCAGCAGAAGATAGTGAACATAGTGCGTTCCCTGGAGGAGGCGGGAGAGATCGTCATAGCCAGGGGTGGAGAGGAGGAGCTGGTTGTCTAGCTCCCGTCACAGACTCTTGAAGGCGGTCCGAGTGCTGCCCGAGGCGGTTCGGATAGGCGCCAAGGCTAGGCCTTTGGAGGATCCCTTGAAGGGGGATGACCCAAAGGAGCTCCCAAATGCCGCCCCCTCGGAAGAGGACCTTTTAAGGGAGCGGTTGGCCCTTCTGGAGGAGGAGCTCAAGAGGGCTCAGGACAGGGCTGCCGCCCTGGAGGGGGAGCTGGTCTCCTTGAAGCTCCGCCAGGAGGAGGAGAGGGAGGCCTTTCTCAAGGAGGCGGCCATTAAGATCCAGGAGGCCCGCTCTGAGGCGGAGGCGGAGGGCCGGGAGGAGGGCCTAAGGCAAGGCCGGGAGGAGGGCCTTCGGTCCGCCAGGGAGGAGATGGAAGAACTTTACCGGTCCAAGTTCCAGGAGGCCCTGGGGATGGCGGAGCGGTTCCATAGGTCCCTGGAGGAGGAACGGGAGGCGTTGCTGGGGCTTTTGGTGCCCCAGATGGTGAGGCTGTGGGAGAAGACCCTTTCCAGGATGCTCCTTGACCGGGTTCGGATGGACGAAGGGGTGGCCTTGCGGGTCCTTAAAGGGGTGCTCGCCAAGATAAGCGACCGGGAGAGGCTGCTCGTGTACCTTAACCCCGAGGACCACGGCAACGTGGAGAGGGCCCTGGCGGAGTTTGGGGACCTGCTTCGGGGCAACCGGCATCTTGAGGTTATCCCAGACCCCGACGTGGACAAGGGGAGCTGCATAGTGGAGACGAACCTTGGGGTCTACGACGCCCGATGGAGGACCCAGCTGGAGCAGGTGGGACTTCAGGTGTCGTCCCTTCTCTTCGGAGGAGACGAAGTTGAGGGGGATTGAGGTTTTAAAGGCCCTTGAGGGGCGGCTTGACAGGACGGAGCTCATACGGCTCAACGGCCGGGTGGTTCAGGTGGTTGGCCTCGTCATAGAGTCCCAGGGGCCGGACGTGCAGGTTGGGGACCTTTGCGAGATATCCTTTAGGAACCGCAGGAACCCCTTGAAGGCGGAGGTGGTGGGCTTCCGGGACGACCGGGTGTTGCTGATGCCCCTTGGGGACCTCAACGACATAGGTCCGGGCTGCGACGTGGCGGCCCTTGGCCCCACCCTTGGGGTCCACGTGGGGGAGGATCTGTTGGGGAGGATCCTGGACGGCCTTGGGAACCCCATAGACGACCTGGGGCCCGTGGGGGCCAGCGAGTTCTACCCCCTTTACGCTTCGCCCCCGCACCCCTTGAGGCGCCAGATGATAGAGCGCCCCCTTTCGGTGGGGGTACGGGTGATAGACGGCCTTTTGACGTTGGGCCAGGGCCAGAGGGTGGGCATATTCGCCGGCTCCGGCGTTGGCAAGAGCGTGCTTCTTGGGATGATGGCCCGCAACACCGAGGCGGACGTGAACGTCATAGCCCTGGTGGGTGAACGGGGCAGGGAGGTCAGGGAGTTCGTGGACCGGGACCTGGGGCCCGAGGGGCTTAAGAGGTCCGTGGTGGTGGTGGCCACATCGGACCAGCCCCCGCTGGTGAGGCTCAAGGCTTCGCTCACCGCCACCGCTGTGGCGGAGTACTTCCGAGACCAGGGGGCCAACGTGCTGCTCATGATGGACTCGGTCACCCGGGTGGCCATGGCCCAGCGTGACGTGGGGCTTGCCATAGGGGAGCCGCCGGCCACCAAGGGGTACACCCCATCGGTGTTCGCGTTTCTCCCGAGGCTTCTGGAGAGGTCCGGCGCTGGGGAGCGGGGTAGCATCACCGCCATATACACCGTTCTGGTGGAGGGGGACGACATGAACGAGCCCGTGGCGGATACGGTGCGGGGCATCCTGGACGGCCACATAGTACTTAGCCGTTCGTTGGCGGCCAAGAACCACTATCCCTCCGTGGAGGTGGGGCGCAGCGTGAGCCGCGTCATGCCCAGCATAGTTTCGGAGGAGCACCTTATGGCGGCGGGAAGGGTCAGGGAGCTGCTGGCGGTTTACGAGGAGGCCCAGGACCTCATAAACATAGGGGCCTACAGGGCGGGCAGCAATTCCAGGATAGACTGGGCTTTGGAACACCTGGAGGAGGTCCGAAACTTCCTAAGACAGGGGATGCACGAGAGAAGCGGTTTTGAGGAGACCGTGTCAAGGCTTTTGGAGCTTGCGCCCTTTTGAGATGAGGGGGGTGGTGTCCCTTGATGAGGCAGCGCATAGCCAGGTTTGAGAGGATATACAGGACCTATGAGGCGGAGCTGGACCAGCGTAGGTCCGAGCTCGCGAGGCGCCGGGAGGAAGAAGAGGCCTTCCGCAGGCGGATAAGGCAGCTCGAGGAGGAGCGTTTGAGGGCGGAGGAGGATTTCAGGTCCCTGTGCGGCACCGTAAGCGCCAGGGATCTTTGGATGATGAGGAGTTCCATCGATTCCGCCCAGGACAGGGTTCGTTCCGCCGGGGAGGACCTTGAGAGGTGTCTTTGCGAGATAGAGCGGACAGTGGAGGCCATAAAGGAGAGCCATCGGGACCTTAAGGTGTTGGAGAACTACATGGGGCGCCTTAGGTCCCGGCTGGCGGCGGAGGAGTCCGCGGCGGAGCAGGCCCTTTTGGATGAGATTGCTCTTCGTAGAAACGGGGTTGGAGGTGCGGCATGAGGCCCGAGGGTTGCATGGATGCTGTCCTTGGAAGGATAAGGGAGATAGAGTCACGTTTTGGCATCGAGAGAAGGCCGATGGGGGAGGCCGCGTCCTTTGAGGAGGTGCTCTCCAAGGCCCAGGGGGACCTTGGGGATCCGTCCCTTCCGGAGGGAGACCCGGAGGTCCCTTCCAGCGTGTCGGAGCGGCTTATGAAGTGGGAGCCGGAGTTGAGGCGCCTTTGCGAGCAGTACGGGGTGGATCCGGATCTTGCGAGGGCGGTGATGAGGCACGAGTCTGGGGGTCGGGAGGACGCGGTGTCCAGCGCAGGGGCCATAGGGCTCATGCAGCTCATGCCGGGAACCGCCAGGGCTTTGGGGGTGGATCCCAGGGATCCGGTGAGGAACCTGGAGGGGGGGATAAAGTACCTGGCCCAGCTCATTGAGCGCTACGGCGGGGATGTGGAGAAGGCCCTGGCGGCTTACAACGCCGGAGCTGGCAGGGTTGACTCCTACGGCGGGGTTCCTCCGTTCCCCGAGACCCAGAGGTACGTGAAGAACGTGTTGGCACTGTACAGGAAGTATGACCGGGGAGGTAGCATGTGATGCCCCAGGACGTGGAGATAGATAAGGAGGAGCTCCTGGAGGAGAGGCCGAAGGAACAGCCTAAGAAGGATGACAAGAAAAAGAAGTCCAAGGGCTCTTCCGCTCTTAAGCGCCTTGGGCTGATCCTGCTCTTGTCCCTTGGGGCGGCGCTGGGGCTTCACTTTTCAGGGGCGGTGGACCTCAGGGGGCCTCTCTTCAGCGCCGTGTACCGCATACCCAAGGTGGGATCTTCTTTGGGCGCCGCCCTGGGCATACCCTCCACCTACGCCATGTCCGCCCAGGACCGCCGGATGATGGAGATCAAGCTCATGGAGGAGAACCTGGCCAAGATGAAGGCGGAGCTGGACCGGGAGAAGGCCGCCGCGGAGGCGGTCTCCGAGGACTTAAGCCGCAGGACCCTTCAGGTTGTGAAGCTTCAGGAGGAACTCCAGGCGAAGCTAAAGGAGCTTGCCTCGAGCGACGATACAAAACCGCAGGTCTTAGAGGAGTCCCTGGAGGATGTATTGAAGACCTACAAGGACATGTCCCCCAGGAACGCGGCCCAGATACTGGGCAAGATGGACGAGGACCTGGCGGTGGAGATACTCTCAAGGCTGCCTAACGAACAGGCGGCCAAGATACTGGGACGCATGGACGCGGACCGGGCGGCGAGGCTGACGGAACGGCTTGCTAAGATGGGTAAGAAGCCTTGACGTGGAGGTGCGTTCATGGGTGACCTTTCGGTTTTCCCTTTGGATCAGGGGACGGTTAGCTCCGGAGAAGCGGTGCGCCCCTTGGGGGGAGTGCGGTCCCCTGAGGGGGGGTTGGTTCTGTCATCCGGGGATGGGAACCCCTTCGCAAGCGCTTTGGAGAGGGCCCTTGCCGGCGAGGGTTCCGAGGGGGTGCAGGTGGAGGCGGCCTTTGGTGATTTAATCGGATTGGCCGAGGCGCAAGGGACAAGGGAGGCGCCGCAGGGGAAGGTGTCGGCTGGCGCCGTTGGCCTTAAGTGGCACCTGAGGCAGCGGCTTTTAAATTTAAATGCGGCCCTCGGCAAGTCCGTAGAGGATCCAACAGTTCCCGATGATTGCGCAAACCAGGTTTCTTCCCCGTCCTCCCGTGGGGTTGAGGCGCCTTTGAGTCATCTGTTCTTTAAGGGAAGCGACGAGGAATGCAGCGATGGCGCCCCAGCGGGTTGGGAGGTGGAAGGAGACCTTAGCTTCCGTGCCCACGGCGAGGGTGCGCCCATGGGAGACGATGAGGCAAGGGCCCTGGGATGCGGCGAGGACGGCCCCTCAGAAGCCAAAGAGGCATGGGTGGAGGATGATCCCGTAGGCGTGAGGCTCTCCCGGTTCATCGCCGCTTTGGAGGAGATGGGGAGGGGCGCCAAGGGCCAAAGGGAGCTTTGCGTTGCGGGTTCGGAGGCCTTAGCCACGGCGGTTTCAGCCGAGGTAGAGGACGGAGTTCCAGGTTCTTTGGAAGACGCCCGTGCTCAGGCCGATCCACCGGGTTTATCCATGGAGGCTAAATCCCAGGCGGAGCCGCCTTTGAAGGCCGTAGCCGCCCATGGGAAGCTGGAAGGCAGATCGGTCCTGGAGGATGATGCTCCCAGGGTTGGCGGCTCGCCCCTTGAAGCTCTAAGGCCGTCCCAGGGGTCAAGGGATGTGTCCTTGAGGAACAAGAGGGGTTTCGAGGAGGAGCAGGGGGAGGTCTTGAGGGTTTCGGAGGCCTCCCATGGGGCGAGGAAGGATAGACCAGTGCCCCAGGGATCTTTGCTGAACCACCTTGCCCCTCACCGGGAGGCGGGTTTTAATGGGTCTGTCTTGGACCCCGCCCCGGCCCCAGGGGCTTGGCCCCTGAGGCTTGGGCACACCGGGGAAGCGGCGCTTGGCGAGGGCCTGGTTCGGGTGTTCCAGGAGGCCGCGTCCGGAGCCGGCAGGGCCACGGTTGTTGTGGAGCCTCCCTCTTTGGGCCGGGTTGAGGTTCAGCTCCTCCTGGATGGGGGCGAGGTGAGCGCCCGGATAAGGGTTGACAACCGTGAGCTTCTTGGGATGGTGCAGGCCCAGTCACAGCGGCTTAAGGAGTCCCTGGAAGCCCAGGGCCTTCAGGTGTCGGGCCTTTCGGTGGACTTGAGGAACGATGAGCGCCGTCCCAAGGATGGCCCGTCGGGGAAGGGCAGGAGGTCTTCCGTGGGGATTGAGGGGGACGGAGAGGAAGTTGAGGATGGCCAGCTTTTCAGGGTTGACCTGAGGAACGGGCTTTTGCACTGGCTTGCGTGAGGAGGTATAGGGATGGCTGACGGGGTTAACGGGGTAAGCGGCAGCGGCGTGGAGGTTGGAGCGGAGAAACAGCGGACCACCAAGACGGAGCTAGGTAAGGACGATTTCCTGAAGCTCCTGGTGGCCCAGCTGACCCATCAGGACCCGCTGGACCCCCTTAAGGACAAGGACTTCATAGCCCAGATGGCCCAGTTCTCCGCCTTGGAGCAGCAGGTGAACATGGCCAAGGGGATAGAGAGTTTGGCCAAGATGTCCATGGCGTCGGCGGTGAACTACGTGGGGCGCACGGTGGGCTACACCGGTGAAGACGGATCTGACGCCGCTGGGGTGGTGCAGTTCGTAGAGATGAAGGACGGCGCCGTCACCCTTCACCTTAAGGACGGCAAGTCGATCCCCATGGACAAGGTGCAGTACGTGGGATGACCTGGTGTTCTAGCGCCTTTGGATGGTTTGGCCCCCAGGGACGGAGGGCTTTGGGATCTAGGGAAGGTATGGCCTTTATCGCTTTATTAGGAGGAGGAAGCTTGAGATGCTGAGGTCCCTATATTCTGGAGTCACCGGCGTCAAGGGGCATCAAACCTATCTGGACGTGGTGGGTAACAACATAGCCAACGTGAACACCACGGGTTTTAAGAAGTCTAACGTGCTCTTTCAGGACCTTCTGTACCAGAACGTGAGGGGCGCCATGTCCCCCGACGCTGGGCAGGGCAGGGGCGGCATAAACCCCATGCAGATAGGTCTTGGAAGCCTGGTGGGGGCCGTGGAGACCATACACACCCAGGGCACCATGCAGTACACCGGCAACCGAAACGACTTCGCGGTGTCCGGGGACGGGTACTTCGTGGTTAAGAACGGGGCGGACACCCTTTACACCAGGGCTGGATCCGCCACCCTGGACTCCGGCGGCAACCTTGTGATGTCCGGATCGGGCTACATGTACCAGGGGTACAAGATGGAGAAGGATCCCACGGATCCCACCAAGTACATCGAAGGCCCCTTGGGGAGCATAAACATACCGGTGGGGCAGAAGCTTGAGGCCCGGAAGACCCAGCTTGGGGGTTACCGGTGCAACCTGGACAGCCGGGTTAAATCGCACCTTCCCATGGGCATAACCGGCAACGACTCGTCGGTCAAGATAGTCCTGGGCGCCAACACGTACACGCTTAACAACATAGCGGAGGCCGGTACGGTGGGCAACTTCCTCACCTTAACGGACGGGACCAACTCGGTTCAGCTTGGGTTCCCCGCCGCTGGTCCCACGGTGGACCCAACGTCGCTGCTTCCCAACTTGACCCAGGTTACCACCGCGGGGGCCTTTACGGGGGCTTCGTACGATCCTCTGACCGGCAAGCTCACGGTCACCGATGGAACCAACAGCAGCACCGTGGACCTCTCCGCCATGATGGACTTTGAGGTGCTCACCGTGACCGACGCGTCCAACAACGTGTATCGGTACCTGGCGGAGTTCAACGACGTTGCCGCCAACGGCTACAAGGAGCTGGTGCTATGGGGGCCCGACGCTTCGGCGGGCGGCGCCGCAACCCGGTTTTCACTTACGGTTCCCACCAAGGCGGACGGAACCTTTGACCTGAGCGCTGCTCAGAACATATTGACCGCCGCCCAGTCGCCGAGCGGCAACGCCATTACCGTTCAGGCCACCACCGATGGGTTGGGCCTCGTGGTTAAGGATGGGGCCACCACGGTGGCTACGCTTAACAACCGCTTAAGCAGCATCCACACCAGCAAGATGGACATATACGACAGCTTGGGGAACCCCCACACCCTGGAGGTGTCCTGGGAGAAGATAGACAACAACCAGTGGAGGTGGAGGGCATTCCTGCCCGATGAGCCGGACATAACCCTTACGAACAACACCGGGGTGATCAACTTCGACTCCCTGGGGAAGATAGAGGGGGTTTCGGAGTTTGACGTCACCATAAACTTCGCCGCCCTGGGCGCCGAGGACTCAACGGTGAAGCTTGACTTCAGCGGCAGGTCCTTCGGCAAGGAGGCCATAGAGGGGGTTACCCAGTACGGGTCCGCCTTCACCACCAAGGCCTACTACCAGGACGGTTATCCCATGGGAGTGTTGCAGGACTACGCGGTGAGCTCCGACGGCACCGTGCAGGGGGTCTACAGCAACGGCCAGCGCCAGCCTCTATATAAGATGGCACTGGCGCTCTTCGCGAACCCCCAGGGGCTCAACAAGGAGGGTTCCACGGTGTTCTCTGAGTCCGCCAACTCCGGCATAGCCCAGATAGTGAAGCCCATGGAAGGAGGGGCTGGCCGCATAATGGGGAGCAACCTTGAGATGTCCAACGTGGACCTGTCTCAGGAGTTCGTGAACCTTATAGTGGCTCAGAGGGGCTTCCAGGCCAACGCCCGGGTGATAACCACATCGGACCAGGTGCTGGAGGAACTGATAAACCTTAAGAGGTAGGTGGCTTAGGCGTTGATAGAGCTTACCCGTTTTGGGGGAGGTCGGTTCGTGCTCAACAGCGACCTCATAGAGGCCGTTGAGGCGAATCCGGACACGGTGGTGACCATGTCGAACGGCAGGAGGTATGTGGTTAAGGAGACCCCTGAGGATATAATAGACAAGGTAGTGGAGTTCAAGCGCAGGGTTTTTGGGGCTCTTCCGAGGTGAGTTTTAGCGGAGGTTTGGGGCTGGCAGAGGCTTTAACATCATGGGAATCGTCGAGGTGAGGCTCCGGTGGATCTTGGAACTGTAATAGGTTTTCTTCTGGCCCTGATACTGGTCATAGGGGGAATATTGGCGGGCGGCGATCCTGGGGCGTTTATAGACGTCCCGTCTCTTCTCATAACCGGAGGGGGGACGTTGGGGGCCGCCATAATGGCTAACCCCATGGAGAGGACCAAGGCGCTTCCAAAGATCCTTCGGAAGGCGTTCTTCAACGATCCCATAGACCTTCCGGGCCTCATCCAGACCCTGGTGAGCTTCGCCGAGAAGGCCAGGCGGGAGGGCCTTTTGGCGTTGGAGGAGGACGCGTCTCAGCTGGACGACCCGTTCATGAAGAAGTCCATCCAGCTGGTGGTGGACGGCACGGACCCGGAGCTGGTGAAGTCCATATTGGACACCGAGATAGGCCTTTTGGAGGAGCGCCACGGGGCGGGCAAGGCCATGTTCGACATAATGGCGGAGCTTGCCCCCGCCTTCGGGATGCTGGGGACCCTGATAGGCCTCATAGTCATGTTGGGGCACCTGGACGATCCTGACGCTTTGGGCCCCGGTATGGCCACGGCCCTCATAACCACCTTCTATGGGTCCTTCATAGCCAACGTCATATGTATTCCCACGTCGAAGAAGCTGGCCTATCGGTCCAGCCAGGAGATCCTCTCGCGGGAGCTGATGGTGGAGGGGATACTGGCGATCCAGGCGGGGGAGAACCCCAGGATAGTGGAGGAGAAGCTGAAGGTCTTCTTGCCCCCGGATTTGAGGGCCAAGATGGAGGCGGAGAAGGAACAGGGACAGGAGGAGTGATGTCCTTTGGCGCGTAAGAAGAAGCAGCCTGAGGGTTCCGCAGGGGCTCCTTTGTTCATGGCCACCTATGGGGACATGGTCACGTTGCTTCTTACGTTCTTCGTGTTCCTGTACTCCTTTTCCTCCATAGACGTCCAGAAGTTCCAGAAGATGATGTTCTCCTTCCAGGGGGCTTTAGGGGTGTTGCCCGGGGGCAAGACGATCCAGGAGGGGGCGGGGGTTTACGCCGGCCGAGTGGGTCAGGACGCGGGGGACGCGCCGAAGAGGACCCAGGAGTTCAAGGAGGGCATAGCGAAGCAGCTTCAGGCCCTTGCCAAGGACCAGGGGCTTCAGGATCAGATGATAGTGCAGATAAACCAGAGGGGGGTCACGGTGTCCCTTTCGGAGCAGTTCCTGTTCGCCCCCGGGAGCGCCGAGCTGAGCCCATTGGCCAGGAGGCTTCTTTTCAAGGTGGGGCAGGTGCTGATAGGGGTTCGGTACCCCATATCCTTTGAGGGGCACACGGACAACACTCCACTGGAGGGAGGGCCCTACGGAGACAACTGGGGGCTTTCCGCCGCCAGGGCCGCTGCGGTGGCGTCGTACATGGTGAACCGGGTGGGGCTGTCGGACAGGAACGTCCAGGCGGTGGGTTACGGAGCTTCCAAGCCCCTGGTGCCCAACGATACGCCGGAGCACCGGGCTCTAAACCGAAGGGTGGATCTGGTTATCCTTACTGACAACTCTCTTTGATCGAGGAGGAGGGGCCATGGCTAAGAAGGCTGTGATTTTCGTGGTGGTAGGGGTGGTGGTCCTGCTCCTCGGCATAGGAGGAGGGGTGATGGTGGGGCTTAAGTTCTTCGGCCCCGATAAGCCCAAGGAGAAGCTTCTGCCTCCGGGGCCCACGGTGTCGGTGGGGAACTTCACCATAAACCTGGCGGACCCGGAGCCCCATTTGATACAGCTGGGGGTTACCCTGGAGATGGAGGATCCCGATGCGGCGGCGCTGTTATCCGATGCGGGCTGGATGTCCAGGGTTAAGAACGAGATAATACTTACCGTGAAGGACCGGCGCTACGACGAGCTCAAGAGTTCCGAGGGGGCTCAGATACTGGCCCAGGATCTCAGGGGGCGGCTTAACTCGTTGCTTCCCAGGACGAAGAAGGATGACAAGGTTGCGGTAAGGCAGGTCCTCTTCGACCAGTTCATGTTGCAGTAGGGAGGTGGTTAAGTGGTACCGGAGGTTCTCTCCCAGAACGAGATAGACTCCCTTCTGCAGGCCCTGTCCAGCGGGAGCGTGGACCTGGCGTCCATAGAGAAGCAGGACGACAGGAAGATAAAGGTTTACGACTTCAGGCGCCCCGACAAGTTCAGCAAGGACCAGCTCAGGGCCATCCAGATGATACACGACTCCTTCGCCAGGCAGCTGACCACGTCGTTGTCCACGCTGGTGAGGTCCATGGTTTCCGCGGAGGTAGTGTCCGTTGACCAGCTGGCCTACGACGAGTTCATAAGGTCCCTGGTTCAGCCCACGGTGATGGGGGTGCTTGAGATGTACCCCTTGAGCGGGAACGCGGTGTTGGAGATGAACCCTCATCTGGTGTTCTCCATAATAGACAGGATGCTTGGCGGCAAGGGGGAGCCCATAAGGAAGCCCCGGGATCTTACCGACATAGAGCGCACCGTGGTGGAGCGGGTGATGCTGAAGATCCTGGAGCACCTTGAGGAGAGCTGGAGCACCGTGGTGGACATACGGTTCCGGTTTGAGAGCATGGAGAGCAACCCGTTTTTCGTGCAGATATGTCCCGGCAGCGACATGGTGCTTTTGGTAACGTTGAAGATTCAGGTGGGGGAGACGGAGGGGATAATGAACCTGTGCATCCCCTACTTTGTGATGGAGCCCATGATAGACAAGCTGTCGTCCCAGCACTGGTTTGCCTCCACGGGAAGGAAGAACGTGGAGGGCGCCAGGGATGCCATAGAGGCGAGGCTTCACCAGGTGGCGGTGCCCATGGCGCTGGAGCTTGGGCACACGGTGCTCACCCTTGGGGATGTGCTTCAGCTTCGGGAGGGGGACGTTATCCGGCTTGACGGTAAGACGTCGGACCCCTTGGGGCTTAGGGTGGGCAACAGGGTCAAGTTCCTGTGTGAGGCTGGAACCTTTGAAAAGCACTATGCGGCGAGGATCCTCGAGGTATTAAGCGGGGAGGGGCTCGCCCATCACGGGGAGGATTAAGAAATGGGCGAGGATTTCCTTAGCCAAGACGAGATAGACGCCCTTCTGACCGGCGGCAAGCCTTCGGGAGGGGGCGGCGGCGGGGCTGTAACCCTGGACGAGATGGAGGTGCTCAAGGAGGTGGCCTCCACCGCGGCTTCCGCCGTGGGAGGCGTGATGGGCATGTTGGCTGGGAGGTCCGTGTCCGTCTCGGTGGGGCTTTGCGAATCGGCGCCTCAGAACTCGGTGGTGGAGAAGGTGGGGGCCATGTCCATCTTCGCCTTCTCCATGGCCTGGGACGGCCTTGACGATGCCCCCGCCAGGCTGGTGACCACCGACCGGGGGGCGTTGACCTTGGCGGACCTGATGATGGGAGGGGATGCCAAGGAGCTGCCGGAGGAGCCCAACGACCTCTATCTTTCCGCCGCCCAGGAGGGTTTCAGCCAGCTGATAGGTTCCGCCCTCACCAGCATAAGCGGGATGCTGAAGGGGGCGAGGCTTGCGCCGAAGGATACGTCCGGCGGGCTTTCGGACTTTTCGTGGGTGCCCTTTGACTCCCTGCCGGTTACGGAGGAGGCCTGGATAGCCCGGCTGGACGTGGCGGTGGAGGGGGTGGACCCCTTCTCGATCTTCGTGGTGTTGCCCGCGGGCAGCGCCAAGGAGTTGGCAAACCGCATAAGGGAGGCCTCGGCGCCTCAGGAGAAGCCCCATGAGGCGCCGCGGAGCGCTCCATCGCCGCAGCAGCCCGTCGCGCCGCGGCCTTCCCAGGCAGCTCCGGAGGCGGCCTTTGCCCCCCGAAGCGCCTCGATCTCCACCGCTCCCGTGGACGTGCGCCCCGCGGAGTTTGCCCCCCTTGGAGGGCAGGAGGTGGCGGTTTCTTCCAGCGCTATTGACCTGATAGCGGATATTCCTGTTAGAATAACTGTTGAGCTCGGTAGGGCCAGAAAGACCATCGCGGATATATTGAACATGAGCCCCGGCTCCGTGGTAGAATTGAACAGGATGGCCGGTGAGCCGGTTGATGTGTTGGTCAACGGTAAGCTCATAGCCAGGGGCGAGGTCGTGGTCATAGACGAGAGCTTCGGGGTGAGGATAACCGAGATCGTGAGCCGGGCGGAGCGGATCCGCTCCATGGGCGTCTAAGGCAGGCCATTTTCTTCCAGGAAGGAGAGGGCAGAATGGGAACCAGGGTTCTTATAGTAGATGACGCAGCCTTCATGAGGATGATGTTGAAGGACATCCTTACCAAGAACGGCTTCGAGGTGGTGGGCGAGGCCGAGAACGGTAAGGTCGCGGTTCAGATGTACTCAGAGCTTAAGCCCGACGTGGTCACCATGGACATAACCATGCCGGAGATGGACGGCCTGGCGGCGGTTAAGGAGATAAAGCAGCAGGATCCCAACGCAAAGGTGGTTATGGTCAGCGCCATGGGCCAGCAGGCCATGGTCATAGAGGCCATAAGGGCGGGGGCGGCGGACTTCATAGTTAAACCCTTCCAGCCCGACAGGGTGCTGGAGGCCCTGAGCAAGGCCCTATCCTGAGGAGGCGGCTTCCCCAAGGGGGTGGCGGGGAGTATCCCCCGGCACTCCTTTTATTTTTTTATCTTTTATTGGTTAATATTAAATTATCATGCGAGGTGTCCCGGTGGAGGAAGTCAGCCTTTGGAGCTACCTTATCAAGGTGCTAGGCGGTCTTTTGGTGCTGGGTGCTGCGGGGGCCCTGTTGGTTCGGGCCCTGCCGCGGCTGTGGCGGCTTAACCCCTCCGGTGGGGTCGCGGTGTTGTCGGTGACCCCCGTGGGGCGGGACCTTGTTTATGTTCTTAAAATGGGGCCCACGGTGGTGGCGGTAATCTCGTCCCCCAAGGGGGGGTTTGAGGTGCTTCATCGCTGGGAGGCTGAGGAGTTCGAACGCCACGTTGAACGCAGCGGCGATACGGGGGGTGGGGCGGTTGAGCCTTAAGCGGGGTTTGTTATTGGGGGCGGCGCTTTGCGCTATTCTGGCGGGGTGTGCCCACGCCCAGCCGGTGCCTCCCACTTTGCCGGTGCCTGCTTTGAGGATAGGGGTTGACGCCGCCAGGTCCCAGCAGGATGTGGCGTTGACGCTGCAGATAGTGGCGCTGATGACGGTTTTGAGCATGGCTCCCGCCATAGTGCTCATGCTCACCAGCTTTACCAGGATATTGGTGGTCCTGGGGTTTGTAAGAAACGCCATGGGGCTTCAGCAGATACCCCCCAATCAGGTGATAGCGTCCCTGGCGCTGTTCCTCACATTCTTCACCATGGCTCCGGTGTGGGACCAGGTCTACAAGGGGGCCTTGGTTCCATACATGAGGGGGCAGATATCCGCGGAGCGGGCCTTTCAGGGGGCGGAGGGTCCAGTGAGGGCCTTCATGCTGCGCCAGACAAGGGAACAGGAGCTGTCCCTAATGGTGAGGCTTGCCAAGATGAAGCAGCCAAAGAACCAGGACCAGGTGCCCACCAGGGTGCTCATCCCCGCGTTCATCCTGAGCGAGTTGAAGACCGCCTTTCAGATGGGGGTGGTGATATTCATCCCCTTCATCGTGGTGGACATGATCGTATCCAGCGTTCTCATGAGCATGGGAATGATAATGCTGCCCCCCATGATGATATCCCTGCCGTTCAAGGTGCTGCTCTTCGTAATGGCGGACGGATGGGATCTGGTGATAGCCAGCCTCGTCACCAGCTTTAAGTGAGGTGGTTTGGTTGGGGACCCTGAGCGTGACGGACGCCTTCAGTCAAGCCCTTTGGGTGTCCATGATAAGCAGCATGCCCATACTGGTGATCGCCATGCTGGTGGGGTTGGTGATAGGGATAATCCAGACCGCCACCTCCATCCAGGAGCAGACCCTGGCTTTTATACCCAAGATACTGGCGGTGATCCTGGGGCTTATACTGCTGGGGCCTTGGATGGGCAGGACCGTGCTTGACATGACCCGCTTCCTGTTCGAGTCCCTGTACAGGTTTGTGTCATGAACTACGAGGAGATAGTAAACCTCATCTTGGTGTACCTGCTATGTTCCCTCCGATTGACGGGGCTCATGTTCGCAAGCCCGCTGTTCGCGCTGCCCTCCTGGCCCATGCCGATAAAGCTTTGGCTTGCCTTCATGCTGGCGTTGGTGATGGTCCCATCGGTCAATCCCCAGGTGCCGATGGCGCTGCTCTCCACCTGGACGGGGGTCGCCCTCTTCGGGGCGAGGGAGTTCGTAGTAGGCGCTTCGGTGGGGTTCCTGTCCTCCCTTCCCCTGTACGCGCTACAGCTTTCCGGCTACATGGAGGGCAGCCAGATGGGGCTTGCCATGGCCACCCTTTTCGACCCCTCCCAGGAGGGGAGCGTGGCGTTGGTGGGGCAGATGAAGTATCTGTTGGGGATATGGTTCCTGTTCCACTGGAACGGACACCTGCTCCTGGTGGAGGCCCTCAACAGGAGTTTTACGCTGGTCCCCGTGGGGAAGGGGTTTCTTGGCATCCCCCTGTCCCAGTCCCTGGGGCGGTGGCTTACGGAGCTCTTTCTCCTGGGCATAAGGCTGTCGCTTCCCATCATGGGGGCCCTTCTCCTGGCGGACATAGGCCTTGGGTTCGTGGCCCGTACGGTTCCCCAGATGAACGTCTTCATCCTGGGCATACCGCTCAAGATAGGCCTTGGCCTCATCCTGCTCATGGCGGTGATGCCCTTGACGGTGGACGTGTTTTACGGCCACGTGAGCAAGGCGGTGATCTGGGCCCTGGAGGGGACTGTCCTTTGGCGCTGATGGAACCGGAGGTCTTGAAGAGGGGCTGGATACCTTCGATGGACGTGGACATACAGTTCTTCGCGGAGGAGAAGTCCGAGCCCGCCACCCCAAGGAAGAGGCAGAAGGCCCGGGAAGAGGGGCAGGTCACCAAGAGCCAGGACCTCACCGCGGCGGTGGTCAT
Source organism: Thermanaerothrix sp. (assembly GCA_026417795.1). NCBI lineage: Bacteria > Bacillati > Chloroflexota > Anaerolineae > Anaerolineales > Anaerolineaceae > Thermanaerothrix > Thermanaerothrix sp. Next base: position 17,888 of record JAOACP010000014.1, on the reverse strand, counting down.
AGCCTCGGGGCTCATCGGGGTCCTGTTGTTTGGGGGGTTCTTCATGGACAACCTTACGAGGCTCTTTGAGGTGACCATGGGGTACCTCAAGGAGCCCTCCATGGGGACCCAAAGGTGGCTTCTCTTCCCCGTCCTGCGGTCATTGTCCTCCTACTTCCTGGTTTGGCTTCCCCTGGGGCTCATATGCGCCCTTTCGGCCCTTGGGCTTTTGGCGTACCAGGTGGGGTTCCTCTTCACCTCCAAGCCCCTGATCCCGAACTTTAACCGCCTGAACCCAGTAAGCGGCATGAAGAAGATGTTCTCCGGCCGGTCCTTCGTGGAGATGCTTAAAGGGGTTGTGAAGGCGGGGATACTGATATTCATGCTATACGGGGCGCTGAAGAAGGACCTGGTGGTCCTGGTGGAGGCGGTGGAGCATCCCTTTATGGAGGGGCTTGGAACGGTCATGGGGCGGGTTTGGGCGCTGAGCATGAAGATGACCTTGATGCTGCTGGTGCTGGGGCTCTTCGACTACGCCTACCAGAGGTGGGAGTTCGAGCGGTCCATAAGGATGTCGAAACAGGAGATAAAGGAAGAGTACAAGCAGATGGAGGGGGACCCCTTAATAAAGCGCCGCATAAGGCAGCGGCAGAGGGAGCTGGCCCAAAGGCGGATGATGTCCGACGTGCCGAAGGCGGACGTGGTCATAACCAACCCGGTCCACGTGGCGGTGGCGCTGAACTACGACCGGAAGGTGTCGGACGCTCCGGTGCTCCTTGCCAAGGGACAGGGTCTCATAGCTGAGCGCATCAAGGAGATTGCAAGGGAGAATCGGGTGCCGGTGGTGCAGAACCCGCCCCTTGCCAGGGCCGTATACTCCCAGGTGGAGATAGGGGAGGAGATCCCCGAGGGGTTGTACAAGGCGGTTGCGGAAGTGCTGGCCTTCGTGTACCGTTTGAAGGGGCGCAGGGGCTGAGGCTTTATCCTTTATCGTTGGCTTTCGACCCGGCGCCGGCCGGCTTCGTTTGACACGGGATCGCAGAATTTCTAGTTCAACGGGAGGCAGACATGGGAGGTTCCGCTTCGATTTCCAACAAGGTGATGAGATACGCCGACGTGGGCATGGCGGTTTTGTTGGTTTTAATCGTGGGGATGATGATAATCCCCCTTCCCACGTGGCTTTTGGACGTGCTCTTGGCGCTCAACATAACCTTTGGGGTTGTGATACTGCTGAGCACCTTCTACGTCAAGCAGGCCCTTGAGATATCCGCCTTCCCCACCATAATCCTCATGGCCACCCTCTTCAGGCTGGCCCTTAACGTCTCCACCACCAGGCTGGTGCTGTTGAACGGCTACGCGGGGGAGATAATAAACGCCTTCGGCAACTTCGTGGTGGGGGGCAACTACGTGGTGGGCGGCGTGGTGTTCTTGATATTGGTGATAATCCAGTTCCTGGTGATCACCAAGGGCGCCGAGCGGGTGGCTGAGGTGGCCGCCCGTTTCACCTTGGACGCCATGCCGGGCAAGCAGATGGCCATAGACGCGGACCTTAACGCGGGGATGATAGACGAGCAGGAGGCCCGCCGCAGGAGGGCCAACGTGCAGCGGGAGGCGGACTTTTACGGCGCCATGGACGGTGCCTCCAAGTTCGTCAAGGGGGACGCCATAGCGGGCCTCATCATAACCACCATAAACATACTGGGTGGGCTTGCCATAGGGGTGCTGCAGAGGGGGATGGAGCTCAAGCAGGCCCTTGGAACTTACAGCCTTTTGACCGTTGGCGACGGTTTGGTGGCCCAGATACCGGCCCTTTTGTTATCCACCGCCACGGGCATCATAGTGACCAGGGCGGCGGGGGAGAGCGACCTGGGCAAGGATATGGTGTCGTCCCTTACCAGGAACCACCGCCCCCTTTACATAGGCTCCGGCCTGCTGTTCGCCCTGGCGGCGGTCCCCGGCCTTCCTACCATACCCTTCGGCCTTCTTGGGGCCGGCATGGCCGCCATGGCCTACGGGGTACAGCGGGAGGCGGCCACGTCGGAGGTGGGAGGGGATTCCGTTAGACCGGCGGCGCCTAAGGGCCAGGCCCCTTCCGCCCCATCCCAGCCCGCCCCGGCCCCTTCGGGCCCTGAGAACGTCCTGCCCCTTCTCACCGTGGACCCCATGGAGGTGGAGATAGGTTACGCCCTCATCCCCTTGGTGGATCCGTCCCAGGGGGGTGACATGTTGGAGAGGATAGGGACCATAAGGCGTCAGATGGCCATGGACCTGGGGCTTGTGGTGCCCCCCATAAGGATAAGGGACAACATCCAGCTTAAGCCCACCGAGTACCTGATAAGGGTAAAGGGGGCGGAGGTGGGCCGGGGTGAGCTGCTGCCGGACCACTACCTTGCCATGAGCACCGGCGGCGAGGATCTGTTGGTGGGCATACCCACCAAGGAGCCCGCCTTCGGGCTTCCGGCGGTGTGGATATCCCCGGAGATACGGGACCAGGCGGAGGGGTTGGGGTACACCGTGGTGGACTGCCCGTCGGTGCTGGCCACCCACCTTTCGGAGGTCATAAAGTGCTACGGGGCGGACCTCATCACCCGCCAGGAGGTGCAGAAGCTGGTGGACCTGGTGGGGGAGTCCAACCCCGCCATAACCAAGGATCTTCTGGACGTGCTGAGCCTTGGGGACGTGCAGAAGGTCTTGCAGGGCCTCATAAGGGAGCAGGTTCCTATAAGGGACCTGGTCACCATATTCGAGACCCTGGCGGATCACGGCCGTTACACCAAGAGCACCGACTATCTGATGGAGAGGACCCGGGAGGCGCTGTCCAGGGTCATAACCCTTCGGCTTCAGGACCAGGATGGGGTGTTGGGGGTTTACACCCTGTCTCCCCGCTGGGAGCAGCGCGTAAAGGAGGCCATGAAGGGGGATTTGATGCAGGGCTGGCAGCTTAACATGCCGCCCAAGGAGATGCAGGAGCTCATGCAGGCCGTGGCTTCCGCGGTGGAGGCCATGGCCATGGGTGGGATAACGCCGGTGTTGCTCACCCATCCGGACGTGAGGTTGGTGGTGCGCCGCATAGTGGAGGGGAGCTTGCCGCAGCTCTTCGTGGTAAGCTATAACGAGATAGCCCCTTCAACCCAGCTGAGATCCTTGGGAGTGGTGGAGTAGCATGAGGGTTCTTAAGCAGATAGAGTTCGAGGCCCGGGATGACGCGGAGGCCATGAGGATAGCCTCCAAGAGGCTTGGCAGGGACGCGGTGATATTGAGCTCCCGACCGGTCAAGAAGGGCGGGTTCCTTGGTCTTTTCGGCAAGCGGGTTTTGATCGTAACCGCCGGTATATTGGAGGACGATTCCCAGGGGATCGACCAGGAGTCCCGGCAGAGGTTGTTCTCGTTCCAGCAGCTTTTGGACATGCGGAAGGAAGTTCACCGGGCGGTAATGGGGCCCGAGGAGGACCAACCGGTTAATCCGCAGCCCCAGGGGGTCCCCGTGGCGCCTTTGAACTACGTGGCGGCGTCCCAGGCTGAGAGGGCCTATGCTGCTGCGGCGCCCGCCCCTGTGGCCCCAGGCACCAAGCTGGAGGAGCAGGTGGAGGAGCTCCGCCGCACCTTGGATCAGGTCTTGCGGCGGGTGGGTTCCGGCGGCGGCTACTGCGGAGACGACCCCATGGTGAGGCGTCTTGTGGAGGCCGACGTGGATCCTGGGGTGGCCTCCAAGATCATCGAGGGCCATAGGGGTGCAGATGTGTCCCTGGAGGAGCTTTTGTCCTCCAGGATCAAGGTGGTTGGCAGCGACCCGGTGTCCGCCATGGGGGGCAGGCGGGTGATGTTCGTGGGCCCCACCGGGGTGGGCAAGACCACCACCATAGCGAAGCTGGCGGCGGTTCACTCCCTGTGGGAGGGCCGCAGGGTGGCGCTGGCCACCGCGGATACCTACAGGATAGCGGCGGTGGAGCAGCTCAGGACCTACGCCAAGATATTGGGCATACCCATGGAGGTGGCCTTCGAGCCAAAGGATTTCGAGGGGATACTCTCCAAGCACGGCTCCTGCGATCTTTTGCTTTTGGATACCGCGGGCAGGAGCGCCAAGGATTCGAAGAAGATGGAGGAGCTCAAGGTGCTGTACGACGCCTTCATGCCCGATGCGGTGCATCTGGTCTTGGCGGCGAACCTCAAGTACAAGGACATGCTGAAGGTGATAGATAGGATGGGCGTGGTGCCCATAAGGTCCGTCATATTCACAAAGCTGGATGAGACGTATTCCTTCGGCCCCCTGCTCAGCGTGTTGGAGGACTTCAAGTTCCCGGTGTCCTTTTTCACCGTGGGGCAGAACGTCCCCAACGACATAGAGGTTGCAAGGCCCGAGCGGCTTGTGAGGCTCATCCTGGAGGGGGATGGCCTTGGATAGGCAGGTGTCGGGACGGGATCAGGCCGCCGCCCTGCGGGAGCTGGTGCTCTCCTCTGGGGTTGGCAGGTCCAAGTTCCAGGGGCTTAGGTCCATCGCGGTGGTGAGCGGAAAGGGAGGGGTTGGGAAGAGCAACCTTTCGGTGAACCTGGCGCTCGCCATGGGGCAGATGGGGGTTCGGGTCATGCTGATGGACGCGGACATGGGGCTTGCCAACGCGGATCTTCTCCTGGGCGTGGTGCCGAAGCACCACCTGGGGCACGTGATAGGTGGGCACATGGGTTTGGAGGACATCCTTCTCTCGGTGGAGCAGGGTGTGAGCCTGATCCCAGGGGGTGCGGGTTTTTCGGACCTTGCGGACCTGGACGAGCAGAGCCAGGCCATGCTGATAGAGAAGTTCTCCGCCCTGGAGGGGCGGGCGGACCTTTTGTTGGTGGACACGGGAGCGGGCATACACAGGAACGTCATATCCTTCGCCGCCGCCGCCGACGAGGTGCTCCTTTTGACCACCACGGAGCCCACCGCCATAAGGGACGCCTACGGGGTTTTGAAGTCCCTGGTGGCGGGACTGTCCTGGAAGCCTCGGGTGTCGCTGGTGGTCAACATGGCCATGAGCGACGACGAGGCCTTCTCCGTGGCGGATCGGATAAGGCTGGCGGCGGGCCAGTTCCTGGACCTCAACGTCAACTACCTTGGATACGTGCTTTGGGATCAGCGGGTTATGGACTCCGTGAGGCGCCGAAGGCCCTTCGTGCTGCAGAGCCCCGATTCTCCCGCGTCTTCCTGCGTGAGGGTCATAGCCCGGCGGCTGCTTAAGGTGGATCGGGAGGAGAACATGGGGGGCAGGGGGCTCAAGGCCTTCATGCTGAGGCTTGGCAAGAGGATGAGGCTTAAGGGGTGATCTCTTTGGGCCGGGATGGGGAGAAGATAGGGCTACCCGTGGGGGCCAAGGGGGAGTTCAAGGTGGAGGATGGGCTCTTCAAGGGCACATACCCCACCAGGTTGGAGGACCAACGGGAGGACATGCTTGGGCTGGCTCATCCGATGTTCAAGGGGGCGCTCCTGCCGGTTTACAGGGACATGGAGTGTGAGCTTGTGGCGGAGGACAACAGGTCCCCCGTGAGGGTGTCCTGCGTGGTGGTGAGGAGCGACATCACCGGTACGGTGCCCATGCTTTGGGTCAAGATGTTCGGCCCCCCGGAGAGGATACAGCGCAGGCGCTACTTGAGGGTGCCCTGTCTTAGGGAGTTTCGGTTGTTTCCCATTGAGGCGGAGGCAAGGTCTCCTTTGTCCGGCCGGTGGCTTAAGGGCACGGCGGTGGACATGAGCCTTGGGGGTGTGAGGTTTCGGATGGACTACCCCTACAGGCTGTCCCATGGGGACAGGTTTTTGTGCATGCTTCCCCTGGGGGATAGGCCTTTCCCGGGCCTCATTAAGGTTATGAGGGCCGATAAGACCTCCGATGGTCTTTGGGATTGTGGGGGGGCCTTTGAGGCGGTACCTAGGTGGGCGGAAAAGTATATAATAGAGTTCATAAGGACCCAAGAACTTAATTCCCGCCAGGGGAGAGATGTGCCATGACGCGCAAAGTGAGGGTTATGGTGGTTGACGACTCTGCCTTCATGAGGAAAGTGATCGGCGACATGCTTGCGTCGGACAATAGATTCGACGTGGTGGCCCGGGTGAGGGATGGGGAGGAGGCGCTTCAGAAGCTCTCTGAGGCGGATCCGGACGTGATAACCATGGACGTTGAGATGCCACGGAAGAACGGTCTGGAGGCTTTGAGGGAGATAATGGAGCGCCGGCCTACGCCGGTGGTGATGGTGTCGAGCCTTACGAAGGAGGGGGCGGAGGTCACCCTTCAGGCCCTCTCGCTGGGGGCGGTGGACTTCGTGACCAAGCCTTCGGGCACCATATCCCTGGACATGCACAAGGTGGAGGAGGAGCTTCGGCAGAAGGTTTGGGTGGCCAGCACGGTGGACCGTTCCAGGCTGAAGCCTGGAGGGCTTCCAAAGCGTCCCGCAAGGGAGGTTTCGAAGCTACCGGCCGCCCCCCTGGGGGCTCTTCCAAGGCGGAAGCTCCAACGGGTGGACCTGGTGTTGATAGCCTCCTCCACCGGAGGCCCCAGGGCCCTTCAGGAGGTGATCCCCAACCTAAGGGGTGATTTCCCCTGTCCCATCCTGGTGGTGCAGCACATGCCCCGGGGTTTTACCTCTTCCTTTGCCCAGAGGTTGGATGACGCGAGCCCCCTTAGGGTTGTGGAGGGGTACGATGGTTTAAAACCTCAAAAGGGTATGGCGGTCATAGCCCCTGGAGGTTATCATATGGTTGTGGAGAGGTCTGGCCCAGACCTGGTGTGCCGTTTATCTGACGCGCCTCCGGTCAGGTCCGTGAAGCCCGCGGCGGACATGCTCTTCATGAGCGTGGCCGACGTGGTGGGCGGGTCCGTGGTGGCGGCGGTGTTGACCGGCATGGGCAGGGACGGGGCCGACGGTGCGGCGGCCTTGCACAGCAAGGGAGGCGTTATCCTGGCGGAGAGTCCCGATACCTGCGTGGTGTACGGAATGCCGAGGGCGGTAGTGGAGGCGGGCATAGCGGAGGAAGTGGTTCCCCTGTACGATATGCCCGAGGCTTTGCATCGATGGGCCGCATGCCCTTAGGTTCGAGAAAACAAAATCCCCTGAACCTGGAGGCCGATAACCGATGACTAACATGGATATGAGTCAGTACTTGGGCGCGTTCCTGGATGAGGCTACGGATCAGCTTAAGAACCTGAACGAGCTGCTTCTAGCCGCGGAGCAGAACCAGTCGGACATGGGAATAATAAACGAGATATTCCGGGTGGCCCACACCTTCAAGGGCATGTCCGCCACCATGGGTTTTGACGGAATGGCGGGTTTGACCCACGCCATGGAGGATCTGTTGGGTCTTGCCAGGAGCGGGGAGCACGTGCTCAACTCCGAGGACGTGGATCTGCTTTTCAAGTGTCTTGACGCCATAACCGCCATGGTGGACTCCATCAGGGGAGGCGGCAGCGACAAGGACGTTGACGTGAAGGCCCTGGTGGATCAGCTGCATCGCTTGGTGAACAAGGCTCATGACGCTCCGGCGGCCTCCCCCTCGAAGTCCGCCAAGGGAAGCAAGAAGTTGGAGCTCACAGAGCAGGAGAAGGGCTGGGTCAGGGAGGCCCGCAACCAGGGCATGTCGGTGTACGAGCTTAAGGTGGCGTTGAGCCCAAGCTGCATGCTCAAGGCCGCCCGGGCTTACATGGTGGTGACCCGGCTTGGGGAGATGGGGGAGCTCATAAAGACCCAGCCCGGTGTGGAGGATCTGGAGCGGGAGGCCTTCGACACCGAGTTTTGGGTGTACGTGGCCACCCATGAGAGCGGGGAGGCCCTTTCCGGTGTGGCATCCTCCATAAGCGAGGTGGCATCGGTGGAGGTGACGCCCCTTAACTTTGACGATGACGGGGGGCTTTCCATCGGCGATCTTGAGGAAGGGGATGAGGGTGAGGAGGAGGCCGTGGCGGCGGCCGTGGCGGCGGCCTCGGCGGCTCCCAGGTCCCCGGAGGGGGTTGCTGCAGGTGGAGCCGCTCAGCCGTCCCAGCCTCAGGGAGCCAATAAGAAGGGCAGCCGCACGGTGAGGGTGGACATAGGAAGGCTTGACAAGCTTATGAACCTGGTGGGGGAGCTGGTCATAGGCCGCGCCAGGATAGAGCGTCTGGCCCAGGAGACCAAGATGAAGGCCTTTGACGAGCCCTTGTCCCAGCTGGGGCGCATATCCGGGGAGATCCAGGAGCTGGTGACTAAGCTCCGGATGGTGCCGGTGTCCATGGTGTTCGACCGGCTGCCCCGGCTTGTGCGGGACCTTTCGCGCCAGATGGGCAAGGAGGTCCGGCTTGTGGTGGAGGGTAGGGAGACCGAGCTGGACAGGACGGTCATAGACGAGATAGGGGATCCCATGGTGCACCTTCTGAGGAACTCCCTGGACCACGGCCTGGAGAGCCCGGAGGAGCGGGTTAAGAACGGCAAGCCCCGGGAGGGCACCATAACGGTGGCGGCCTACCAGGAGGGCAACGGGGTCATAATAGAGGTTCAGGACGACGGGCGGGGCATAGACACCAACAAGGTGAGGCGCAAGGCGGTGGAGCGTGGCATAGTGACCGCCGAGCAGGCCCAGCTCATGACCGACGAGGAGGCCATAAGGCTCATCCTGCTTCCCGGTTTCAGCACCGCCGACGTGGTGACCGACCTGTCGGGAAGAGGCGTGGGCATGGACGCGGTTAAGAGCAAGGTAGAATCCTTGGGCGGTCAGTTCCAGGTGTTCTCCAAGCTGGGGCAGGGGACCCGGGTGGTCATAAGGTTGCCGTTGACCTTGGCCATAGTGCTTGCCCTGCTCATAAGGGTTGGAGACGAGATCTACGCCATATCGCTGGAGAACGTGGAGGAGACGCTGCTGGTGCCGAAGAGCGAGATAAAGTACGTTCACGGCACTCCTGTCACCACCGTGAGGGGGGAGATACTGACCCTGTCTGACCTGGCGGGCATCCTTTCCACGGAGGTGAACCGCGAGGGGGTGGAGGAGCACCCGGTGGTGGTGGTTCGGGTGGGTCGGGATCGGAACCGCATAGGCTTCGTGGTGGACGACTTCGTTGGGCAGCAGGAGATAGTGATAAAGCCCTTGGGCAAGCTGCTTCAGAAGGTGCGCGGCGTGGCGGGGGCTACAATCCTAGGGGACGGCAACGTGGCGCTCATATTGGACGCCGCCTCCCTGTAGGGGATCCTTTGAACGGAAGAGGGTTTTGGTGAGGCCATGTCGGTTGACTTCGATTCTTTCAACAGCATTCAGCTGGATGCCATAAGGGAGGTAGGGAACATCGGGGCGGGCAACGCCGCCACGGCGCTCTCCAAGCTTTTGGGGAGGACCGTGGACATGGACGTGCCCGTGGCGGAGCTGGTGTCGGTGTACGAGGTGGCCCAGCACTACGGGTCGCCGGAAGATCTTGCCTGCGGCGTTCTCATAAGGGCGGATGGGGAGTTCTCCTGCAACCTCATATTCCTCATGTACGAGGAGGAGGCCTCTTCCCTGGCGGACCTTCTGATATCCATGGACTTGAGTTCCATGGAGGAGGAGGTTCGGCTTCAGATCCGGGACAGCGCCTTGGCGGAGGTGGGGAACATAATACTTGGGGCCTTCCTTAACGCCCTTTCCAGCATGACCGGCTGGGCCCTTCCGGTGTCGGTGCCGGCGGTGGCCCATGACATGTTGGGATCCATAATGGACGTGGTGGCCGCCATGTTCGGCATAATGGGGGACACCGCCTTGTTGGTGAAGACCACCCTCAAGATAATCGATTCCGAAACGGAGGCAAAGGGAATGGTGATCATGGTCCCGGATCCCGGTTCCCTGGAGCTTCTGCTTCAGAGATTGGGGGTGCTCTAGCCCATGTCCTCCGCTATACACGTAGGGATGGCGGATCTGGTGGCGGTTAGGCACCCGGCCACGCTGATAACCTTGGGGCTTGGGTCCTGCATCGGCTTGGTGATATACGACCAGTCCTCCAAGGTGGCCGCCATGGCTCACATAATGCTGCCCGACAGCAGGGATGCCAAGGAGGTCTTGAAGCCCGGCAAGTTCGCCGACACGGCGGTGCCCCTCATGATGGACAAGTTGAGGGATCTTGGGGTTAACAAGTCCCAGCTGAAGGCGAAGATGGCGGGGGGTGCCCAGATGTTCAACATCCCTGGCAAGGAGAGCTCCCTCCTTGCGGTGGGCCAGCGGAACGTGGAGGCCACCTCTGCGATGCTCGCGAAGTTCGGGGTTCCCCTGGTGGCCTCCGACGTGGGTGGCAACAAGGGGCGCAGCGTGGAGTTCTCCACCGACACGTGGGTGTTGGTGGTTAAGACCCTGGGCACCGGGGTCAAGGAGCTGTAGGCAAGCTTAGTCGTCATGGTTGAAGGAAGGATTGAGACAGGCCCTGGGGGCGACATTGGGGGATCGGTTCCGGAGAGCCTGGTTAACCTGATCCCCTCGGACGTGGTGGAGGATCTGGCATCTCTTCTTGGGTGTTCAAAGGAGAGCGTGCTCAAGGCCATATCCGCCTCCGGGGTGGACCAGGATAAGGCGGTGGCCATGCTCATGGCCGCGGCCCCTACCTACGTGGCCGTGAAGGGCCGTTTTGAGACCCGCCGCAGGGGAGACCTGCAGGGGGTCTTTTGTTACGTGGCCCAGGGCGTCACCGGTGAGGTGCTGGATCTCAGCTTCTGGGTGGGGTCCGGGGGTGTGCCGGACTCCTTCGATGTGTCCGCCGGCTGGGAGGCGGTGAGGTCCGCCATAAGGTCCCTTCCCATGTCCCCTGACAGGGGTGCCTACAGGCAGCTGGAGGGGCTGTTGGAGCGCATGTTTCCCCCCACCGCGTTGAACACCCTGTTCAAGGACCCGTCCGCCGTGAGCTCCAAGGTCCAGGCCTTTAAGGAGGCCCTATCCCAGGCCTACAAGCTGGACATGGTGTGCTCCATAGAGGTTGAGAGGTTCCACCGGATACGTTTGGAGATGTCCCCCTTGGGGAAGCCTAAGGAGCCCCAGCGGGAGGAGCCGAAACCGGAGGCCGAGAGGCCGAAGCTTGCGGAGATAACCCTCCACTGCAAACCCCAGCTGGACCCGGTGAGGGGCAAGAGCGTTGGGGATTTGAAGGTTGGGGATCTGGTGCCGGTGGACTTGGACGACTCCAGTTCCGTGGGTCGTCTTATAAGCCGCTTTGTGGCCCGGGCCGGCAGGAGGGTGGAGTTCCCGGTGGAGGCGGTGGAGCAGACCAAGGGGGGCGACGCGGTGGTTAAGCTGGCGGTGTCCGAAGGGATATCTGCGGTCTTCAAGATGTCCAAGGACATGAAGATAAGGGTCGCCCAGGAGCCGGTGAGGGCCGCCAGAGGGGGGCCTGGGGTTGCGGCGGTGGTTTTGGGGGTCCTTGTGCTGTTCCTTTTGGTCCTCATAATGGCGCTTAGGGGGTGACGTAGTTGTCCATGGAGGCCTCTGACCGCGCCCTGTGGGATGATTACATGAAGAACCCCTCTCCTGAGAACCGGGAGAGGGTTGTTAAGCGTTACCTGCCCCTGGTGAAGTACGTGGCCGCTAGGATGTCGGTGACCCCCCCGCCGGGGCTTGATTACGACGACATCTTGAGCTTTGGGGCCATGGGGCTTTTGGAGGCCTTGGATCGTTTTGACCCCTCCAGGGGTTTTTGTTTTCAGACCTTCGCGGTTCCCCGCATCAGGGGGGCCATACTGGATGAGCTGAGGCGCTACGACTGGATATCTCGGAACGGCAGGGAGAAGCTACAGCGCCTTGAGAAGGCCATGGAGGAGCTTTACTCCATGGGCATCCCCCAGGACGACGGGGCCCTAATGGAGAGGCTTGGGATGAACGAAAAGAGCTATAGGGAGCTCTTGGAGATAGCGGGAAGGTGCTATCTGGTTTCCCTGGACGAGGTGCTCTCCCTTGAGGAGGGGGAGGTTAAGCGGGACGGCCTTTTGGAGGACCCATCCCCTTCCCCCGCCGAGGAGGTGGAGTTCAAGGAGGAGCGCGAGAGGGTCCGGAGGGCTCTGGAGGAGCTGCCCGAGAGGGAGCGGCTTCTGCTTTCCCTTTACTACGAGGAGGGCCTTACCCTAAAGGAGATAGGGGAGGTTCTGGGGGTTACGGAGTCAAGGGCTTCCCAGCTGCACGGCAAGGCGATAGGCATGCTTCGTTCCAGGTTGCTGTAGCGTTGTGGTTTTACCAGTTGGCGGGGGGTGTGGCGGGTTGGAAGGGTTTTTCAGGCTTAAGGTCACCGACGAGGGCATGTTCTTGGTGGTGAACCCGGAGGGGGATGTGACCCTTTCGGACGTGGTGGCCCTCTTGAAGGAGCGGAGGATAGAGGACTACGACGGCCAGGCGGTGGCCAAGGCGGTTCAGGAGCGGACCGGTGAGCCGGTGAAGATCGCGGATCGCAAACCGGAACTTGATCGGCCTGCGGAGGTGGAGATAAGGATCTCCGAGGACGCCATGAGCTGTTCCATCCGGGTCATACCCCCGTTGGGGCCTTTGCCCTTGCCCAGCGTGGAGCACCTGGAGAGGTTTCTAAAGGAGCATGGCGTGGTGGAGGGCATAAAGCATGAGGTGCTGGAGGAGCTCTCTCGGGGCATGCACATGAGGCAGTGGGTGGAGGTGGCCAAAGGCCGGGAGGCGGTCCACGGCAGGGATGCGGTCATAAACTACAAGATAGACCTTCAGCGCCTTAAGCCTAAGGAGACCGGCGAGGGGAGCCGGGTGGACATGAAGGACCTCGGCACGGTCATAAACGTCCTAAAGGGGCAGGAGCTGGCGGAGAAGCTGCCGCCGGTTCAAGGCGCCGACGGTATCACCTTGATGGGTAAGCCTGTGAAGGCCCAGGTGGGGAAGGACAAGAACCTTCCCGCCGGTCCTGGAACGGAGCTTTCGGAGGACAGGACCCGGCTTTACGCCGCCCAGGACGGCCATGTGTCCATAAAGGACGGCAAGCTCTGCGTGTCCCCCATCTTCGAGGTCAAGGGTGACGTGGACTACGGGGTTGGGAACATCCAGTTCGTGGGTCCCGTGGTGGTTCACGGTTCCGTCCGGGAGGGATTCTCCGTGAAGGCCGGCGGGGACCTCTTCGTGGAGGGGGTTGTGGAGGGGGCTTTCCTGTCAAGCGAGGGGGCCATGAACCTGAAGGTGGGGGTGCGTGGCACCGGCAAGGCAGTTTTGGAGGCCAAGGGTGACATAAGGTGTCCGTACATAGACCAGGCCAAGGTGGTGTCCGGCGGAGACGTATACGTATCCGAGGCCATAACCCACAGTCTGGTGTCCGCCCGTGGGGCCGTGGTGGTCCAGGGCAGCAAGAAGGGGCAGATAGTGGGCGGCCGGGTTCAGGCGGGCCTTGAGGTGGTCTGTGAGACCCTGGGCAGCGACATGGGCACCAGGACCGAGGTGGTGGTGGGGGTGCCTCCGGAGCTGATGGAGGAGCGGAAGAGGCTCACCGAGGCCCTTAGGGATCTGAAGGTCAAGATGGCGGAGGTGGACACCAACCTGGGGTATCTCAAGAAGATGGAGGAGCGGAACCTCCTTGACGACCAGAAGCGGGCCCTCATGGTGAGGCTCACCAGGGCCAAGTTTCAGCTTCAGGGGCAGGTGTCCCTTTCGGAGGGTCGGCTTAAGGCCATAGAGGAGGAGATGGAGCGGAGCAAGGCGGTGGGCAAGGTCCGGGTGAAGGGGGTCTGCCACAACGGGGTGGTGGTGTCCATAAGGGGCATGAACTACATAGTACGGGATGACCAGCGCTTCGTGACCTTCCTCGTGGAGGAGGGGGAGATCCGGATAAAGCCCTTCGACTACTAGGGGGTGTTTTAGGTGTCCTTGCGGCCGGTGGATTGGCATCTTTCCATGTGGAACCTGGAGCAGAGGGCCCAGGAGGGGCCGAAGGACCCGGTGTCCCTTGCGTCCCTTGCGTCCCGGCAGGTGGAGGTTGAAAAGCGCCGGGAGGAGGAGCGGAGGCGGCTTCAGGAGGCGTCGAAGACGGCCTCCGAGAGGCCCGTGGAGGCGGCGGATAAGAGGCAGTCCGGGGGCCGCCGGGAGCGCCGTGGGGGCGGCAGGAAAGGCGGGCCTGGCGAGGATAAGAAGCCCGGAGGGGCTGGAACCTCCTTTGAGGCCTACGGCTGATGCTTTGTTCTTGGTTTGCGGGGGTGAGCTTTTTGGAGCCGCCCTTGGTGGTGGCGTTCGATTTTTGTTTATGGTGAGAGAAGGGGCTGTTTAGCTTATGTCTTCCGGTTTGACTGCCGGTTACATGGTGGTGGAGGAGAGGGACGGGCTATACCTTGGGGCCGCTTTGGTGGTGGACTCCCGGGGGGTGCCGGTGGACTTTAGGTACACGGAGCCCCTGCGTCCCACCAAGATAGAGAGGATCCTTTACGGTGGCGCCCTGGAGGTGTACCTGAGGGAGGACGTGATAGTGAAGAGCCTTGCGGAGGCGGTGGAGTCCAAGCCCGCCATCTGGATAGTCAAAGATCCGGAGCTGCTGGGGGCGGTTCGGCGGCACGGCAAGGTCCTGGCGGTGGCGGTGGAGGGGACCGCCCTCTCGCCCCTTGAGAGGGCGGGGCACGTGGAGATGCAGGGGGAGGTTGAGTTCCTGCTTCAGGTGGACCCCATAAGCTCGCCCTTAAGGGTGACGGTCACCAAGGATCAGGTGCAGCAGATAAAGAAGGTTTCCGATAGCCTGGTGTCCCTTGGGGAGACCATGGAGGTTTTAGAGCCCTTCGGGCGGATATCCAGGGCTTTAGAGGCCTTGAGGGACGAGCCGATCTGATGGATTCCATTGAGGGTATTCTAGGGGCCTTAAGCCGTCTGTTCCTGGGCAGGGTTAAGGTTAGATCCTGGGCTGTGGCCCGAGGGTGCGAGGTTTTAAGCCTTAGGGGGGGCCGTGACGTTCGGGTCAGGTCCATGGGGTTGTCACCCCGGGTTGTGGAGGCCTCATTTGTTAAGTGGGGCAGGATGCGGGTGGAAAGCCCCGGTAGATGGCTCTTCGACCCCAAGGCGGTAAGGGTGTTCGGGGGGCTTCATGTCTACGAGGCGGCGGTTAAGGGCGTCCCCTTGGGGTTGCGGGGACGGGTGGTGGGCGGTTTGGAGAGGGTGGCCGGCCTTCCCCAGGAGAGGAGCAACCGGATAAGGTACTGTGCCCTGGAGATCAAGGGGGCTAGCGTTATGGCGGTGTTCTACCCTATAATCAGGGGGCTTGTGAAGCGGAGTGTTTTGGACAAGAGGTCTGGCAGGTTGCTCCTGTGGTACCGCGATGGTCCGTCGCGGGAGAGGTCCGTTCGGCTCCTCATGGTGAGGGTATTTGGGGCGGAGGATCCGGTCAGGTGGATATGGCTTTAGGTTTCCCCCTGGAGGGAGAAGACGATAAAACTGGAGGGTCGAGCGGCACATGGTGGAAGAGAAGACGGTAATGGCTGCTGGGGTGAACGTTGGGGACGTGGTTACCGGGACTGTGGAGCACATAGCTCCCTACGGGGCCTTCGTGAGGCTGGAGAACGGCCAGAAGGCGATGGTGCACATATCGGAGCTTTCCCACAGCTACGTCAAGAAGGTGGAGGACGTTCTGGAGCTTCAGCAGAAGGTCACCGCCAAGGTGATCAAGATCGATGAGAGGGGTCGCATAGACCTCTCCATAAAGGCGCTGAAGCCCAGGGAGCCCAAGCCTCAGCAGCGAAGCGCCGGTGGTCAGGAGATGGACTTCGAGAAGAAGCTCTCCATGTTCTTGAAAGCCAGCGATGAGAAGATAGCCGACCTCAACAGCAAGATGAAGGATTCCCGAGGGGGGAAGAGGAAGACCGGGAAGCGATGACCTTAAGGGTTCTGGTGCCGGGGGGCGGCTGCCCCCCGGTTTTCTACGTTCCGGTGGATCATCTTGGGGTATCCTGGAGTTACCCCGTAAGGATAAGGGACCGGTCGGTGGTGAGGGGTTTTTGCGCCCTGTGTCCCTGGGGTTTCCCTAGGGTGTTGTTGTGCGGCCCTCTGTCGAGGAAGGGGCCGTTTCCCACCTCTTTTTGGCTGGTTTGTCCCTACCTGATGGATCGGTGTTCCCAGTTGGAGTCCGCCGGCGGGGTTGCCCGCCTGGAGGCCAGGATGAGAAGGGACGTGGAGGCCATGAGGGACTACCACCGGATGCACCGTATGGTCCGGAGGGCTCTTCTCACGCCTTCGGAGTGGTCTTTGATGAGGAAGAGGTCGGAGCTGGCTATTCCCGTGCTCAGCAAGGGCATGGGAGGCACCGACTTCTCCGGTTCTTTCGGCGCCAAGTGTCTTCACCTGCAGGTGGGGTCGTTCCTTGGGTTGGGTTATCATCCCTTGGGATCCCATCTTTCCTTGGAGGTGGGGGACATGGGCTGTTCCGACGGGAGGTGCGGCTTCTCCCAAGGAAGAGGGTAGCGGGGGTGATGCTTTTGTGGAAGGGCCGTTTCAAGGCTGACACGGACGAGCGGGTGAGGGATTTCACCCAGTCGCTGGACCTGGACTGGTGTCTTGCGGAGGACGACATAAGGGGCAGCATTGCCCACGCTAGGATGTTGCGTCAAGTGGGGATAATATCCGAGGAGGACCTGGCCTTGATAGAGGGGGGCCTTCTTGAGATCCTGGAGGAGGTAAGATCCGGTGAGTTTGTGCCGGATCCGTGTCTTGAGGACGTGCACATGAACGTGGAGGCCCGTCTTACCGCCAAGGTGGGGCCTTCGGGGGCCAAGCTCCACTCCGGCAGGAGCCGGAACGATCAGGTGGCCACGGCGGTGAGGCTTTACCTGAGGCGGCGCCTTAGGGATTTGAAGCTCTCTTTGGGCGGGCTGCTCAGGAGCCTCTTGGAGCTTTCGAAGAGGCATGAGGACGTGATAGTCCCTGGCTACACCCATCTTCAGCAGGCCCAGCCCATAAGCCTTGGGCACTACTGGATGTCCCATTTCTGGGCGTTTATGAGGGATGGGGAGAGGCTGGACTTTGCCATGAGGTCCTTGAGGCTGTGTCCGTTGGGGGCCGGGGCTCTTGCGGGGTCTACGCTGCCGCTGGACCGGTTCATGACCGCCCGGGAGCTGGGCTTTGAGGGCCCCACGGAGAACAGCCTGGACACGGTGGCCCAGCGGGACGTGCTTTTGGATGTGCATTACTTCTGCCTGTCCTGTGGGCTTCACTGGAGCAGGCTGTGTGAGGACCTCATAATATATGCCTCTCGGGAGTTCGGGTGGATGGACCTGCCGGACCAGTTCTGCACCGGTTCCAGCATGATGCCCCAGAAGAAGAACCCCGACGTGTTGGAGCTTTCCAGGGGCAAGGCCTCCGGCGTTTTGGGGCGTTTTGTGGACCTGGCTTGCATGGTGAAGGGGCTGCCGTTGACTTACAACCGGGATCTTCAGGAGGACAAGCGGGGGCTTTTCGAGAGCTTGAACGTGACCCAGTCGGTGTTGTCGGTGTTGTCCGCCCTGCTGGAGGGGGTTCAGGTGGATAAAGACAGGGGGGTTAAGGCCTTTGAGGACGGCCTTGCCTTGGCCACCGACGTGGCGGAGTACCTGGTGGTGAGGAACGTGCCCTTCCGGGAGGCCCACGAGAAGGTGGGCAAGCTGGTCCGCTGGTGCGTGGACAACCGAAGGCCCCTGCAGTCCCTGAGCCTTGGGGAGATAAATCGTTTCATCCCGGAGGCCCGGGAGGACCTGCTGCCCCTTTTGGACGTGAAGGTGTCGGTGGACCGGCGGCGCACCTACGGCGGCACCTCGAGGGAAGAGGTGAGGCGCCAAAGGGAGGAGGGGGAGCGCAGGCTCTCCGTCTGGCTTTCGGATGTGGAAACCCCCCCATGTTGCCTCTCTTAAGAATCTAAACGAACGAGACGGGTTGCCTCATGTGAAAGCCTAAACGAAGGCAGGGATCTTTTTGGGGGATCCCTGTTTTCTTTTCTCTGCCCCGCATTTTCCCAGCTCCTCCAATG